>DAHWBL010000001.1 GCA_027323595.1 Acetobacteraceae bacterium
CCATCCGCGCCGAACCGGTAGCCATGGTACGGACAGCGCAGCGCATCGCCCTCCACCACCCCCGCGCTGAGCGGCGCGGCACGGTGCGCGCACCGGTCCGCCAGCGCCGCCGCGCGCCCCGCGCCATCGCGAAACAGCACCACCCGCTCGCCCAGCAGCATCCGCCCCAGCGGCGCGGCAAGCTCGTCCGACAGCCCGCCGACATACCATGCATCGCGAACGAACATGCTGTCCGGGCCTCAGACCTTGTGGCCCAGCCCGGCGAGCCCGGGCATCAGCCGCAGCGCGTTGTCGCGCAGCACCGCCTGCAACAGATGCGCATCGAGCCCGCGCTCCTGCAGCATCGTTTCGGTCGCCATCACCGGCACATACGGATAATCCGAGCCGAACATCAGATGCGTCGGGTCCGCCCATTGCCGGATCGCCCCCACCGCCGCCTGGCTCGCCGCGTTGGCGCACTCGAAATACAGCCCGCGCACCAGCTTCGGAATATCGTCGGGCTTCACCCGCGCCGCATCCGCCGGCGCGTGCCCAAGCTGCATCACCCGCGCCAGCAGCATCGGCAGCGTGCCGCCATTATGCGAGAACACCCAACGAATATCCGGATAGCGCGTGAACACCCCCGAATACATCAGGCTCAGCACGGTGCGCGTGGTGTCGGTGGGAAATTCGATGAAACTCGCATTCACCGCATCGGCGATCTTCGCGCAGCACGAAGGGTTGGACGGATGCACATAGACCACCGCACGGCGCCGGTTCAGCTCCTCATAGGCCGGCCAGAACGCCTGGTCGCCCAGATACACCCCGCCGCGTCCGGGAATGTCATAGCTGGTCATCAGCCCCACCCCCTGCGCGCGCAGCGTGTCCAGCCCATGGCCGATCTCGGCGAGCGCGCCATCCGCGTCAGGCAGCGGGATCGCGGCGAACTGCGCGAACCGGCCGGGATGATCGGCCTGCATCCGCGCCGCATATTCGTTGCACACCCGCGCCACCGCGCGCCCCTGCGCCACATCGCCGAACCAGATCCCCGGCGTGGAGATCGACAGCACGGCGGTACACACGTTGGACCGGTCCATCTCGTCAAGGGTCGCCTGCGGCGTCCATCTGGCGTAGGGCGGAAACGCGAACACCCCGGCGGCATTGAGATTCTCGCCCGCCAGCTTCACATATTCGGGCGGCACATAATGATGATGCACATCGATCACCTGCTTGCGCGCCACCGCCGGCACCGCCGCCTCGGCCCGGCGCGCCAGCATCGGCGCGGCGAGCGCGGGGGCGGCCACCGCCGCGGCGAGCAACCCGCGCCGCGACAACCCATGCCCGCACGAGCTTGAACAGAAATGAGTCCAGGCGCTGCTCCGCGAACCGCTCGGCTGCATCGAATGTCCCCCCGTTGCCATCGCCGGCGTTGCGCGCCGGTCATGGCCGCATCCTGACACCCAACGCGCGCCAAAGGAAGCACGATGCAGGCCCTCACTTTTGCCCAGGCACTCCGCGCCGCCACCGCCAGCCTCGCCGCTGCCGGCATCGAGGCGCCGCGCCGGCAGGCCCGCCTGCTGCTCGCCGCCGCCACCGGGCGCACCCCCGAGGCGCTGCTGCGCGACAGCGACCAGACCTTCGACGCCACCGCCTATCTCGCCCTGGTCGCCCGGCGCGCCGCCCACGAACCGCTCGCGCTGATCCTGGGCCATCGTGAATTCTGGAGCCTGGATATAGAGGTTTGCGCCGACACGCTGATCCCGCGCGCGGATTCCGAAACCCTCATCGAGGCCGCCCTCGCCGCCCGCCCGGACCGCGCATCGGTGCGCCGCGTGCTCGATCTGGGCACCGGCACCGGCTGCCTGCTGCTCGCCGCCCTCACCGAATTTCCCGCCGCCCACGGCATCGGCATCGACCGCGTGGCCGCCGCCGCCACGCTCGCGCGCCGCAACGCCACCCGCCTCGGATTTGCCGCCCGCGCGGATTTTCTGGTCGGCGACTGGGCCGAGGCGATCGCCGGCCGCTTCGATCTGGTGCTGTCGAACCCGCCCTACATCGAAACCGCCACGATCGCGACCTTGATGCCCGAGGTCGCGCGCCATGAACCGGCGAGCGCGCTCGATGGCGGTGCGGACGGGCTTGCCTGCTACCGCGCGCTGATCCCCGCCCTGCCCGGCCTGCTGGCCAGCGATGGTGTCGCCATCATCGAACTCGGCGCCGGCCAGGCACCCGCCACGATCGCGCTCGCGCACGCGGCCGGGCTTGGCGCATCCACCCGCGCCGACCTCGCCGGCATCGCCCGCGCGCTGGTGCTGCGGGCCGGCTGATCAGGCGGCGCGGCGCGCCACTTCCTCGGGCGACATCTGCACCAGCGCCTCGTAATCGGCCATCAGCGTCGCGGTGATCTGTCCGGGTGTGTAATGATGCTCGCCGATCTGGCTCACCGCGGTCACCTCGGCGGCGGTGCCGGCGAGAAACACCTCGCTCGCCGCGCCGATCTCCTCGGGCATGATCGCGCGTTCCACCACGCTCAGCTTGCGCCGCCGCGCCAGCGCCATCACCGTGCGCCGGGTGATGCCGTCGAGGAAACAGTCCGGCACCGGCGTATGCAGCGCGCCGTCGAACACGAAAAAGATGTTCGCCCCGGTCGATTCCGCGATTCTGCCGCGCCAGTCGAGCATCATCGCATCGGTCCAGCCCTCGGCCTCCACCGCGTGCTTGGACAGGGTGCCGATCATGTACAGCCCCGAGGCCTTCGCCGCGGTCGGCGCGGTGTCGGGGGCGGGGCGCTTCCACGGCGCCCAGCCCAGCCGGATGCCCTTCATCCGGTCGGCGCCGAAATAGCTCGGCCACTCCCAGCACGCGATCGCCAGGTGAATCTTCGTCGCCTGCGCCGACACCGCCAGCATCTCGGTGCCGCGCCAGGCGATCGGCCGCACATAGGCATCGGTGAGGTTGTTGGCGGCCAGCACCTGCCGGCAGGCATCGTCGATCTGCTCGGCGGAAAACGGCACCTCGAAGCCCAGGATGCGGCCCGAATTGATCAGCCGGTCGGTATGCTCGCGCAGCTTGAAAATGTTGCCGCCATAGGCGCGCTCGCCCTCGAACACCGCCGAGGCGTAATGCAGCCCATGCGTCAGAACATGCAGCCTGGCATCGCGCCAGGGCACCATCTGCCCATCCCACCAGATCACGCCGTCACGGTCGTCGAAAGGAATGAGCGTCATAAGGCCCTCCACACGCAATTTTGTTGCCCTCAGAGGCCAAAACTAGAAGGGACTTGCATTTAAGTCAATGTCGCTGTCTTATGCGGCGACCATGTCAGACATGTCCGAAATGAAGGGCAGCGCGACGAAACCCGTCGCCGCCGGCGCCATCTCCCCGATCGGGACCGCGCCCGGCGGCGCCACCAAGGCCGGCGCCACCGGCGGCAACCTGCTGTTCCTGCGCGAGGACGAAATCCGCCTCGCCCAGGACATGCTGTTCTTCGCCTATCGCGATTTCACCAACGCCGCGGACCGCGTGCTCGACGAGCTCGGCCTCGGCCGTGCCCATCACCGCGCGCTGCATTTCATCGGCCGCCGCCCCGGCATCACCGTCAGCGACCTGCTGGCGCTGCTGCGCATCACCAAACAGTCCCTCGCCCGCGTGCTCAGCGTGCTGGTCGAGCGCGGCCTCGTCGCCCAGCTCCCCGGCCCGCGCGACCGCCGCCAGCGCCTGCTCAGCCTCACCGCCGCCGGCCAGGCGCTGGAACGCCGCCTGTTCGAGCGCCAGCGCGAACGCCTCATCGCCGCCTATCACGATGCCGGCGCCGGCGCCGTCGAGGGCTTCCGCCAGGTGCTGCGCGGCATCATGGACGACCAGGCCCGCGGCTTTCTCGACGAGGCCGAAGCCGCCTCCCGTGAGCCGCGCGCGCGGACAGCCTGAGCGTGCCCGCCACGCCGCACATCCTGGTCGTCGACGACGATGCCAGGCTGCGCGCGCTGCTCACCCGCTACCTCGCCTCCGAGGGCTTCCTGGTCACCGCCGCGGGCTCCGCCGCCGAGGCGCGCGCGCATCTGCGCATGATGCATCCCGACCTGCTGGTGCTCGACGTGATGATGCCCACCGAGGACGGCCTCGAACTCACCCGCTCGCTGCGCGCGGATGGCGCCGATCCGCCGATCCTGCTGCTCACCGCGCGCGGCGCCCCGGAGGACCGCATCGCAGGCTTCGAGGCGGGCGCTGACGATTATCTCGCCAAGCCGTTCGAGCCGCGCGAGCTGGCGCTGCGCATCCACGCCATGCTGCGCCGCGCCGCCCCCACCCCCAGCGCCGCCGCCCCGCTGCGCCTGGGCGCGCTCAGCTTCGATGCCGCCCGCGCCGAGCTCGCCGGCCCCGCCGGCCCGGTGCATCTGACCAGCAGCGAACGCGCCCTGCTCTGCGCCCTCGCCGACAATGCTGGACAGACCCTGTCGCGCGAGGCCCTGGCCGAGAGCCTGGGCATGGATGACAGCTCCGAGCGCGCGATCGACGTGCAGATCACCCGCCTGCGCCGCAAGCTGGAGCCCGACCCGCGCGAGCCGCGCTTTCTGCACACCGTGCGCGGCCGCGGCTACATGCTCATGCCCGGACACTGAGACATGCGCTGGGCCACCCGCCGCGCGCTGTCGCCACGGATGTGGATCAAGCGCCTGCTGCCACGCTCGCTGCTCGGCCGCAGCCTGCTGATGATCCTGCTGCCGCTGGTGCTGTTGCAGGTGGTGGCGCTGCGCATCTTCTACGGCACCCATCTGGACGTGCTGTCGCGCCGCATGGCCAGCTCGATCGCCGGCGAGGTCGGCTACACCATCGAGCTGCTCGACCGGTTTCCAGACCCTGCCGATCGCGACTGGATTCTTTCGGGCGCCGCCGGACAGTTCGACCTCACCATGCAGCTCGAACCGGGGCTCACCCTGCCCTCGCTCGGCCGGGTCAACGTGCTCGGCCCGTTCGATGACGATCTGGCCAGCGCCATCGAGGAGAAAATCCACCGCCCCTACATGATGGACTGGGACTGGGCCGGCGATCCGCGCGCCGTGCTGATCCGCGTGCAGCTCGCCGACGGCGTGCTCGACATCGAGGCACCGCGCAAAAGGCTTTACGTCTCCACCATCTTCTTCTTCGTGTTCTGGCTGCTCGGCACCTCCGCGGTGGTGTTCGCCATCGCCGCCGCCTTCATGCGCAACCAGGTCCGCGCCATCCGCCGCCTCGCCGGTGCCGCCGAGGATTTCGGCATCGGCCGCGATGTCGGCCCGATCCGCCCCGAAGGTGCCACCGAGGTGCGCCAGGCCGCCACCGCCTTCAACCGCATGCGCGAGCGCGTGCTGCGCTTCCTCGCCCAGCGCACCGAGATGCTCGCCGGCGTGTCGCACGATCTGCGCACCCCGCTCACCCGCCTGCGCCTCGCGCTCGCGGTGATGCCGCGCCATGACGACAGCGACGAGGCCGAGATCAACGCCATGGAAACCGACATCGACGAGATGGAGCGCATGATCAGCGGCTATCTCGCCTTCGCCCGCGGCGAGGGCAGCGAGCAGGCGCAATCCACCGATCTTGGCGCCATGCTCACCGACATCGCCAACCGCGCCCGCCGCGCCGGCGCCCAGATCGCCTGCGAGCCGCCGGCCGACCTCACGCTGAAACTGCGCTCCGACGCCATCCGCCGCGCGCTCACCAACCTCGTGGACAATGCCCGCCGCCACGCCAGCCACGTCAGCCTCGGCGCCCAGCGCACCGCCAGCGCGGTGTTCGTCACCATCGATGACGACGGTCCGGGCATCCCGCCGGACCAGCGCGAGGCGGTGTTTCGCGCCTTCGAGCGCGGCGCCTCGGGCGGCACCGGCCTTGGACTCACCATCGCACGCGACATCGTGCGCGCGCATGGCGGCGACATCGCGCTCGAACAAAGCCCCCATGGCGGCCTGCGCGCGCGCGTGCGCCTGCCGCTGTGAGGTTGCGCCCGCCGCGCGAACCGGCAACACTGCGCCAAGCCTGCGAACCGGCCATGGGGAATTCGCGATGATGCCTTCGCCCATCGTCAACGTCACCGAACTGATCGACCAGCGCGCGATGTCGCGCACGCAGATCGCCATCATCGCCGTCTGCGGCATGGTCAATCTGCTGGACGGCATGGACAGCCAGTCGATCGGCGTCGCCGCGCCGCTGATCGCGGGCTCCATCGGCATCAAGATGAGCAGCTTCGGCCCGGTCTTCTCCGCCGCCCAGCTCGGCGCCGCGGTCGGCGCGCTCGGCTTCGGCCCGATCGCGGACCGGCTCGGCAGGCGGGCGATGCTGGCGCTGGCGGCCGCCATCTTCGGCGCCTTCACCCTGCTCACCGCGATGGCCCATTCCTATGACACGCTGCTGGCCACACGGTTTTTCGCCGGCGTCGGGCTTGGCGGCGCGACCCCGTGCTTCATCACGCTCGCATCCGAATATACCCCGCGGCACCTGCGCGCCACCTATGTCGGCGCGCTGTGGGCCTGCTATCCGCTCGGCGGCATGCTCGGCGGCTTCCTCAATGCCTGGATCCTCACCTGGTTCGGCTGGCACACCATGTTCTGGGTCGGCGGCATCCTGCCCTTCATCGTCGCCATCGCCGTGCTCGCGGTGGTGCCCGAATCGGTGCGCTTCCTCATGGCCCACCGCGCCACCGCGGCCCGCGTGCGCGCCATCGTCGCCCGGCTGTTCCCCGACGCGGTCGGCCCGGACACCCGCTTCACCGCCAACGAGGAAACCATCCTGGGCATCTCGGTGGCGCAGCTATTCACCGAGCGGCGCGCGATCAGCACGCTGCTGATCTGGCTCGCGCAGTTCGTCGGCTTTGGCGCGCTCGCCGTCGCCGTGCTCTGGACGCCAACCCTGCTCAACATGGCCGGCATCAGCCACGCCACCACCTCGATCATCATCGGCGTCACCGGGCTCGGCGGCTTCCTGGGCAACGCGCTGTCGGGCAAGGTGCTCGACCGCTTCGGCATTCTCGCCGGCGCGGTCCCCGCCCTTGCGATCGGTGCCGCGGCACTTGCCGGCTTTGGCTATTTCGCCGCCGACGGCGTGCTCGCCAGCATCTGCGGCCTGCTCACCAACGCGCTGATCGGCCTTGGCGTCACCAGCACCATCGTGATCTGCTCGGCGATCTATCCCACCGCCATCCGCTCCACCGGCGTCGGCTGGGCGATGGGCCTTGGCCGCACCGGCCAGGTGTTCGCGCCGCTGCTCACCGGCCTCACCCTGGGCTGGGGCTGGTCGCCGGCGCAGATGATGGGGCTGATGGCGCTCGCACCGCTGATCGGCTCGGTGGCGATGCTGCTGCTGTATCT
>DAHWBL010000019.1 GCA_027323595.1 Acetobacteraceae bacterium
GCTGTAAAGCCCGACATTGGCGCCGATATCGAGCGCCACCCAATCGGCCTGGGCGTTGCGCACCAGCCAGCGTTTGGTCTGGAGTTCGGCTTCTGGGTAGTAGTCCGAAAAACTCTTATAGTAGGATACAAGTTCGATCGGTGCTGCCTCTGGAACCAGGCTATGGATCGGCGGCAACTCCGTATCCGTCGCAACCAGGCTCGGGTGGGTCGCGTCGCGCATTCCCAGGCCATGCCGAACCAACCGCCGGACGCGCCCCACCCCGCGCATCAGGCCGGCCGCGCGCGGATCAGCATATGCCAGCCAAAGCGCTTTTCCAGCGCGCGGAACATCTCGCGCGGCATCGAAGCGAACCAGGGCTGCAACTCATATTCGTAACGAATATATTTCTCGATCACATAAGGGAAAATATGGTCCTGGGTGATCGTCTGTGCGGCAAACCCGGTCTGCTCCAGCAGCGCGCGCGCCTGTGCGTCGGTGTAGGTGAACGCGATCGGACAGCCCTGCTGCGCCTCGGGCTGGTCGAGCCCGGCCTCGATCATCGCGTCCTTCCAGGAATCACGCGCATAGACCATCACCCGCAACTGCCCGTCCGCGCGCACCAGCCGTCGCGCCTGCCGCAGGATCGCATCGGGATGCGGAGAATGATGGATCACGCCAAAGGAATAGACCAGATCAAACGATTCCGCATCGAGCACGCTGTCCAGCGTCTCCGCGTTGGCTTCCAGCAGCCGCCCCGAAAGCCCAAACAGCGCGAAGCGTTTGCGCGCCAGTTCAAGGCTCGCCACCGACAGTTCCACCCCGGTATAATCCGCCCCCGCGCGGGCGAAATTCACCGCATCCGTGCCGATGCCGCAGCCGATCTCCAGCACTTTCTTGCCGCGCCAGGCCTCGAACTCCGCGAAGCCAGGGATATGCGGCTCGACGAAATATTTGCGCTCCTCCACCTCGTCGAAATATTGCCGGCTGCCCACCTCGGCGGGCGAATGCCGCAGATTGCACGGCCGGCGGTTCCAATATTCCGCAACCGTCTCGATCGTCGGTGTCGCGCTCATCGTCCTGCTCCCTCGGCCGGGCCGCGCCCGACATGCACAATATCAGCCACCTCGCCGATCGATGCCGGCAGGATGCGCCAGCAATCGACCACGATGCGCCGCCGCCCGTCGGCGGTGAACGCGCCCGGCGACAGCGCGGCGAATTCCGCCGCCGGTGTCGTCACCACCACGATCTCGGCCATGCTGATCGCCGCCTCCGCGGTTGCCGCCGCCAGCACGCTGTCGCCCAGCACCGCGCCCGCGCCGTCCAGCGCCAGCGGATCGGCCACCACCACCGCGTGCCCCGCCTGCGCCAACCGCCGCGCGATCATCACCCCCTGGCTTTCCTCCACCACCGGGGTCTGCGGCTTATAGGCAAGCCCCAGCACCGCCACCGCGCAATTCACCCCGCCAAGACGTTCCACTAGCGAGACGATACGGTCCACCTGCCGGCGGTTGATCGCATCGGTCGCCTCGGCGATGTCGGCCACCGCGCCGACCCGCCGGGCAAGCTGCGCGAACGCCACATTGTCGCGCGGAAAGCACGGACCGCCATAGCCCAGCGCCCCGCGCAGATATTTGCCCCCGATCCGGCTGTCCGCGCCGATCGCCGCGGTCACCACATCCACATCCGCGCCTGGCAGATGCTCGCAGATTTCGGCAAGCATGTTGGCATAGCTGATCTTGGTGGTGACAAACGTGTTCACCGAGATTTTCGCCAGCTCCGCGTTCACCCAGCCCATCCGCCGCACCGGCGGCATCACCGGCAACGTGGCCCGATAGCTCGCCTCCAGAACGTCGCCGGCGCGCACATCCGATTCGCCGATCAGCAGCATGTCGGGATGCAGCAGATCGCGCACAACGCTGCCCAGCGCGATGAACTCCGGGTTATAGGTGAGCCCCACCGTCTGCCCCACCACCCGCCCGCTGGCTTCCTCAAGGGCCGCGCGGATCTCTCCGCCGGTGGAACCAGGCATCACCGTGCTGGTGATGTTGACGACATGGTAGCGATCGGTGCCGCGCAACGCCGCGCCGATCCGCCGCACCGCGTCGATCACGTAACGATTGGTGAACACGCCATCCACGCTGGGTGTCGGCACGATCACGAAGGAGATGTCGGTGCCAGGGATCGCGGCGGCGAAATCAGAGCTGCCGCGCAACCGCCCGCCCGCGAGGTCGATGCATTCCTGCAAGCCAGGCTCGACCACCGGCGCGCGTCCCTGGTTGATGGCATCGACAAAGCCGCTGTTGAGGTCGATTCCCACCACCTCGTTGCCCCGGCTCGCCAGCACCGCGGCAAGCGGCGCGCCCAATTTGCCCAATCCGATGACGGCAATCCGCATGATCGTCTCGTTGCTCCAAAATTACCCGCCGCGTTGAGCGGCATTGAAAAGCGCCGCCGCGTCAGGCGGCGTTGCGAAGAAGCTGGCGTTCGATCCAGCGATAGGTCGGCGCGAGCCCCTCGGCGAGCGACCGCTGCGGCGCCCAGCCGAGCTTCTCGCGGATCAACCGATTGTCGGAATTGCGCCCGCGCACCCCGGTCGGCCCTGGAATATTGTTGATGCCAAGAGGCTTTTCGGCGATGCCCATGATCATCTCGGCGAGCCCGTTGATGCTCACCATCTCCTGCGACCCGATATTCACCGGCCCGGAAAAATCCGACCGCATCAGCCGCAGCGTGCCCTCGACACATTCGTCGATATACAGAAACGAACGTGTCTGCTGCCCGTCCCCCCAGATCTCGATCGCCCCGCCCGCCGGTGCCGCGGCGATCTTGCGGCACAACGCCGCCGGCGCCTTCTCCTTGCCGCCGGTCCAGGTGCCTTCGGGGCCGAAGATGTTGTGGTAGCGCGCCACCCGCACCGCGATGCCGTGGTTGCGCTGATAAGCGAGGAACAGCCGCTCGGAAAACAGTTTCTCCCAGCCATATTCGCTGTCGGGTGCCGCCGGATAGGCGCTTTCCTCGGCGCAGTTGGGGTTGTCGGGGTCTTCCTGGTTGTGCGCGGGATACATGCAGGCCGACGAGGAATAAAAAATCCGCCGCGCCGCCCGCCGCCGCGCCGCCTCCAGCAGGTTGAGATTGATCGTCGCCGAATTATGCATGATGTCGGCATCGTTTTCGCCGATGAAGATATAGCCCGCCCCGCCCATGTCGGCGGCGAGCTGATAGACCTCATCGAACCGCCGATCGATCACCGCGCGACAGAAATCGAAATCGCGCAGGTCGCCGATGACGAAATCATCCGCTGCGGTCTCCGAAAATTCGGGGAACTTCAGATCCACCCCGCGCACCCAGAATCCTTCCTGCTTCAGCCGGCGCACCAGATGGCTGCCGATGAAGCCGCCCGCGCCGCAGACCAGGGCTGTCTTGGTGCTCATTTCGCCTCCCATACATCGTGATACCGAACCTGTCGCCACAACCGATACAGCGGCTGCAGCACCGGCCGCGTTCGTGCCTGCACGCCAACCCACAGCCGCAGCCGCAATGCGAGAGTCTTCAGCCGACGCCGCCAGGGAATTTTTTTCAGCGGCAGCACGAAGCCCTGCCGCATGCGCGTCGCGATTGGTGCCGCCGCCGCGCCGATATGCTCGGCCACCAGCAGCTCGAAGCGTCCATGCACGGCGTTCACCGCGATGAAGCGCCGCGGCACCACCCCGCCAGGCGAAAGCCGCGATCGCTCG
>DAHWBL010000404.1 GCA_027323595.1 Acetobacteraceae bacterium
TGTCCAAGATGTGGGTGCTGCGGCGCATCCTGAACCCGATGGGCACGGTGGACGCCATGGAGTTCCTGCTGGACAAGCTGAAATACAGCAAGACCAATCAGGATTTCTTCGACGCGATGAACACCTGAGGCCTGGGGCGGCTGTCAGCCGCCCCATACCTGCTCGGCGAGGCGAACGCACAGCGCCAGCTTCGCCTCCTGATCCGCGTGGCTGATCGGGTTGCCGTATTCGACGCTGGCGAAGCCGCATTGCGGGCTGATGGCGAGCTGTTCCAGCGGCGCATGGCCGGCGGCCTCGCGCACCCGCGCGCGCAGGGTCTCGATGTCCTCCAGCTCCGCCTGTTTGGTGGAGACCAGCCCCAGCACCACCGTCTTGCCCTCCGGCAGGGCGGCCAGAATGTCCAGCCCGCCGGCGCGCGGGCTGTCGAACTCCAGCAGATAGAGCGGGACCCGCACGTCGCGAAACAGCGTCCGGGCGACGAGCTGGTAGCCGCCGGTGGCCTGCCAGCGGCCCTGGTTGTTGCCGCGGCACAGATGCACCCCGATGGTCATGCCCGCCGGCGCGGCGTCGGCCACCGCGTTCAGCACCTCGGCATACAGATGCAGCAGCTTTTGCCAGTCATCGCCGCGCTGGTGCAGCCTGGCCTGGATGTCGAGGTCGGCGAATTTCGCCAGCGAGGTCTCGTCGAGCTGCACATAGCGACAGCCGGCGGCGTGCAGGGCGGCGAGCTCGGCGGTGTAGGCGGCGACCAGATCGGACCAGAAATCATCGAGGCTGGGATAGACATCGCGGCTGATGTCGGCGCGGCCGGCGCGATAATGGATGAAGGCGGGGCCGGGCAGGGTGATCTTGGGCGTGGCGCTGGCGTGGGCGCGCAGGAAGGCGAAATCGGCGGCGTTGCGCGACAGCCCGCTCCAGGCGATGCGCCCGTTCACCACCATGCGCGGCGCGCTGGCCAGCGTGCTGGCCCGTGCGCCGCCCGTGAATTCCCACGAGCCCTGTTCAAGGTCCATCGCGACACCGGTGAGCGCGCTGGTGGTGAAATTGTCCGAATACAGGCCACGGCGGAACTCGCCGTCGGTGACCACCTTCAGGCCGATGCGCTGCTGCATGGCGATGGCCTCGATGATCGCCGCGTCCTCGTGGGCGCGCAGGGCGGCGGCGTCGATCTCGCCGCGCGCATGGGCGGCACGCGCGGCCAGCAGCGCGGGCGGGCGCAGCAGGCTGCCGACCTGATCAACGCGAAAAATGGGTGGCTGGGCGGCGGGTGTCGGGAAGGCGGGCATCGGGTCTGATCCTTTCGATTCATCGTGACGGCGGCAGGAACGCCTCGGTGTAGAGCGCGGTCATGTCGGGCGGTTCGGGCAGGGTTCCCATCTCGACGAAGCTGTGCGCCAGCACCGCCATCGCGGCGGGGTGGAAGCGCCCGTCCGGCGAGATTTCGTCGCGCATCAGCGCGAACACGCGCGCGCCCGCCGCGGGGTCGGCGCCCATTCTGGCGACGATGCAGCCGATCGCCGCCGGCGGCTCGGACAGCATCAGGCCCAGCGCCTCGAACCAGCCGGCGAGCAGCGCGCGCAGCACCTCGGGGCGCTGCGCGATCAGGTCGGTGCGGGCATAGATCACCCCTTGGGCGAAATCGGGAACGCTGGCGCCGAAGCTCTGCACCACATGGCCGCCGCCCCTGGCCTGCAGCGTGTCGGCGGTCAGGCTGTCCATCACCGCCGCGTCGAGCCCGCCGGTGCGCAGCATCGCCGCCTCGGTCGCCGAGTTGCCCGCCGAGATCAGGGTGACATCGCCAGCTGCGAGCCCGGCGCGGCGCAGCAGCAGATGCGCCAACCAGTCGGTCAGCCCGCCGGGATTGCTGATGCCGAGCCGGCGGCCCTTGAGCCAGGCGGGGCCGGCGATCGCCGCCGGGTCGGTCGCCACCAGCGCCATGTCGGCGGGCTGGCCGGAGACCACCGCGACGGCACGCTCGGGCGCGCCGCGGGCGATGAAGACCATCTCCGAGCCGGCGCCGACCAGCACATCCACCGCCCCGGAGATCAGCGCCGGCTGGCCCTTGGCGCTGCCGAAAAAGATCGACGGCGCGATCTCCAGCCCGTGGCGGGCGAAGATGCCGCGCGCGATGCCGATATCGAGCGCGCAATTGGGGATCGAGCTTGGCGCGTCATTGCCCACGCGCAGCAGGTCGAGGGCGCGGGCGGGCGTGCCGGTGGCCAGCAGCAGACACAGGACCAGACACAGGACCGGCCGGGCGAGGCAGGCTCGTCGCACCAACGTTTCCCCCGAGGTTTCTTCGCCTACGAGATTTCTTCGCTCACGAGATTTCTTCGCCCAGACTGCATGGCGCGCCGGCGCCGCACAACCGCGAGGCGGCCGCTCCCTATTCGGTGACCCCGCCGCTCGCGGAAAGGCCGCGCGCGATCGCCCCGGCGGCGCGCAGCAGCGGCTCCAGCGCGCGGTCGCGCAGCTCGTCGGGCGTCATGCGGATGCCCGGGGCGGCGACCGACAGGCCGGCGACCGGGTGGCCGTCCTGGTCAAGCACCGGCACCGCCAGCACCACCAGCCCGGCCGAGATGCGCGACTGGCTGAGCGCGTAGCCGCGCGCGCGGACGGCGGCCAGATCGGCGGCGAGCTCCGTGGACGGATGGCCCGGCACCTGATCGGGCGGCAGATGTGCGAGGATGGCCCAGCCGATCATCGTGGTGGCGGCCGGGATCAGCGTGCCGACGCGGATGTCCACCCCGAGCCTGGTGATGCCGGCGCGCATGCGCTCGACATAG
>DAHWBL010000055.1 GCA_027323595.1 Acetobacteraceae bacterium
CCAACTGCCGGGATGCCGCAAGACCGGATCGGCGGTAGGATCGCACGGGTCAGGTGCGATTCGCCTGATCGGGGGTCATGATGCTGTTTCGTCGAAGCTGTCTGCTGGGTGTGTCGCTTGCCGTCTCGGGGTGCGCGGGGGAGGCTGCGGCTCCTGCCGCGCCGCCCGCACCCCCTGTGCCGCCCGCCGCCGGGCCGCCGGGGCGGTTCGATGCGTTCCTGGCCGACATGGCCCGCCAGGCCCGCCAGGAGGGCATCCGCGCCGGCACCATCGATGCCGCCTTCGCCGGCGTGCGCGCCAACCAGCGTGTCATCGCGCTGGATCAGCGCCAGCCCGAATTCACCCAGACCTTGGCGCAATATCGCGCCGCCCGGCTCAGCCAGGCGCGGATCAATGCCGGCCGCGCCGCCGCCGCGCGCAACCGCGACACCCTCGCCGCGGTCAGCGCGCGCTACGGCGTGCCGGCCGCCATCCTGCTCGGCATCTGGGGCCTGGAAAGCAATTACGGCACCACCACCGGCGGCTTCGGCGTGGTGGAGGCGCTGGCGACGCTGGGCTGGGAAGGGCGACGGGCGAGCTTTTTCCGCGGCGAACTGCTGTCGGCGCTGCGCATCCTGGACCGTGGCGACGTCACCCCCGCGCGCATGACCGGCAGCTATGCCGGCGCCATGGGCCAGCCGCAATTCATGCCCAGCTCCTATCTGCGCTACGCCGTCGACATGGATGGCGACGGGCGGGCCGACATCTGGACCAGCACGCCCGACGTGCTCGGCTCGATCGGCAATTATCTCGCCGCCTCGGGCTGGCGGGCCGGGCAGGGATGGGGCGAGGCGGTGGCGGTGCCGACCGGGATCGATCCGGCCATGGTCGGGCGCGAGCATCCCCGTCCGCTCGCCGCCTGGCGAGCGCAGGGGGTGCGCGCCATCAACCCGCGCGGGCTCGGCTCGGCGGAGGCGGCGGCACTGGTGATGCCAGACGGGGTCGGCGGCGAGGGGTTTCTGGTGGGGGCGAATTTCAACGCGATCCGCCGCTACAACCCGTCCGATTTTTACGCGCTGGCGGTGGCGCTGCTGGGTGAGGCGGTGCTGGCGTGAGGCGCTGGCTGCCCGCGTTCGCGCTGCTGGCGCTGGCCGGCTGCACGCCGCCATCGCCGCCGGCCTACATGGTCGGCCCGCCCTGGCAGGGCGACCATGGCGTGTGGTTCTACCCCGCCGAATCCTTCAGCGCCGACCAGACCGGCCTCGCCGCGGTGATCACCGATCACCCCTCCGGCCAGACCGCCGACCATGAGGCCTATGATCCCGCCGCGCTCGCCGCCGCGCATCAGACGCTGCAACTGCCCGCGATCGCACAGGTCACCAATTTGCAGACCGGGCTGCAACTGACGCTGCGGATCAATGATCGCGGACCGGCCGATCCGGGCCGGCTGATCGGGCTGACCCCGCGCGCGGCGCAGTTGCTCGGGGTGCCCGCCGGTGGCGTCGCGCAGGTGCGGGTGCAGGTGCTCACCCTGCCCAGCCAGAAACTGGCCGCCCAGCTCGGCGGTGGGCCGGCGCCGGTCGCGGCGGTGCCGGTGGGCACGGTGACCGCCGACGAACTCGCGCCGCCGGCCGGCGTGGCACAGTCCGACCGTGGGCATCGCCCCGCCGCGCCCCAGCCCGCCAGCGCCGAGCCGACGCCCGAGCCGATCCCCGACCGTCTGCCCGAGGCGGTGGTGCAGACCGCGCCGCGACCCGGGCGGCTATATCTGGATGCCGGGCGGTTCGATGGCGCGCAATTCGCCAATTTCCGCCAGGCGCGCCTCGCCTTCCTGCCGGCGCGGGTGGAACGCAGCCGGGTCGGGCGACAGACCAGCTATCGGGTGGTTGCCGGTCCGTTCCGATCCGTCGAGGCCGCCGACGCGGCTCTGGACCGGGCACTGGACGCGGGTGTACCCGATGCGCGGATCGTGGTGGAGTAGGACGATGCGGACAGCCGAAATGACCGGACGGCGGCAATTGTTGCTCGGAGCCGCGCTGCTGCCATTGCTGGCGCTGCCGGCGCTGGCGGCCGAGCCCAAGCGGCCGGTGGCGCGGCGGACGCCCAAGCCCGAGGCCCCGGTCGGCAGCCCGGCGCAGACCCCGATCGGGCCGGTGGACGTGCTCGCCAAATGGGCGATCGTGCTCGATTTCAATTCCGGCGTCACGCTGCTGGACAAGGACGCGGACCTGCCGATCCCGCCCTCGTCGATGACCAAGCTGATGACCGCCTACATCGTCTACGGCATGCTGCGCGCCGGCCGGCTCAAGCTCGATCAGCAATTGCCGGTCAGCGAGCGCGCCTGGCGCATGGGCGGGTCGAAAATGTTCGTCCAGATCGGCAGCACCGTCAGCGTCGACGACCTGATCCGCGGCATGATCATCCAGTCCGGCAACGATGCCTGCATCGTGCTGGCCGAGGCCATCTCGGGCTCGGAGGAGCAGTTCGCCGAGCTGATGAACCTAAAGGCGAAGGAGCTGGGGCTGACCCACAGCCATTTCCGCAACGCCACCGGCTGGCCGGACCCCGAGCATGTCATGTCGGTGCGCGACATCGCCATCGTGGCGCGGCACATCATCGCCGATTTCCCCGAATATTATCACTATGACAGCGAAAAATCTTTCAAATACAATAATATAGACCAAATGAACCGCAACGCCCTGGTGCAGAAGGGCATCGCCGACGGGCTCAAGACCGGACACACCGAGGCCGGTGGCTACGGGCTGGTGGCCAGTGCCGCGCGCGGCGGGCGGCGGGTGATCGTGGTGGTCAACGGCCTGTCCACCAACCGCGAGCGCGGCGAGGAGGGCGAACGGCTGCTCGACTGGGCGTTCCGCGAGTTCGAGGACGTCAATCTGTTCGCCGCCGGCGACGTGATCGACACCGCCAGGGTGTGGCTGGGCGAACAGACCAGCGTGCCGC
>DAHWBL010000059.1 GCA_027323595.1 Acetobacteraceae bacterium
AGGAGCTGGCCGGCTTTGCTTCCTGCACCGCCTCGCCGATCTCGCCCGAAGGCTGGGAGGCGGCGCGCTGCATGCTTGGCTGGCTCGACGCCGGGGCGGACCAGGCGGCGGCGGCGCGCGCGCTGGCGGACGAACTGGGCAGCCTGCTCGGGGTCGATGACCTGGCGGAGGTTCTGCTGACCGCGTCGGGCACCGATTCGGCGCGGCTGGTCGCCGCCCTGCTGCGCGCCGGCGCCCCGCCGACGTTGCGCGGGCGGACGATGACCCACGTCATGATGGCCGCGGCCGAGACCGGGTCGGGAATGCCGGCGGCGGCCGGTGAGCGGGTGGTGCATGTTGCGCTGCGCGACGAGGCCGGCGCGCCGCGGCCACACGGCGACATCGATGACGATGTGGCCAGGCTGTGCGCGCGGCATGCGCGCCCGGTGCTGCATCTGATGGTTGGGTCAAAAACCGGCATCGAGGCACCGTCCTATCTGCCGCCGGGGGTCGAGGTGGTGGTGGATGCCTGCCAGGGGCGGCTGGCGCCCGAGCGCCTGCGCGGCTTCCTGCGGCGCGGCTGGCCGGTGATGATCACCGGGTCGAAATTCTATGGCGGGCCGGCCTTCGCCGGGGCGCTGCTGTGGCCGCGCGCGCGGGCGCTGCCCATGCCTGGCCGAACGCTGCACGGTCTGTGGGCGCCTCGCCTGCTCGCCGGGGCGGGGCGCGGCGCGGCGGCGAACGCGCCCCCGGTCGGGCCGCTGCTGCGCTGGGCGGCGGCACTGGAGGAAATCCGGCTGTTCACGCGGGTTCCGCTGACCGCGCAACTGTCCCGCGTCGCAACGCTCGCCGGGCGGGTCGAACGGTGGATCAACGACCATCCACAGCTCGCCCTGATCGACACGCCGTCGCCGCCGGGTGGCTGGCCGCGCAGCATCCTGTGCTTTGCCGTGCGCCGGCCGGATGGACGCCTGATGGACATGGCCTGCCTGCGCGCGGTGCAGGCGCGGCTGGTGGCGGCGGGGGTGCTGCTGGGCCAGCCGGTGGCGGTGGCGCCGGGATTTGGCGCGCTGCGCATCGCGATCGGCGCGCGCAGCCTGCGCGATCCGGCGATCGAGGCGAAATTGCAACGCCTGTTCGCCGCGCTGGCGACGCCGATGCTGATCCCCGGCGAATAAGCCGGGGACGTCTCGCTGGCGGCTAATCCAACGTCGCTCGCGACTAATCCATCGTTTCGATGGCCACCGACTTCACCATCGCCAGCACCGGCGCACCGACGCCCAGGCCCAGCCGGTCCAGCGCGTCGCGGGTGACCCGCGCGAGCAGCACCGCGGCACTGTCATCCAGCGTGATTTCGACCAGCACCGCGCGGGCGGGATCGTCATCGACCAGCGCGCGAATATGGCCGGCGAGCAGGTTCTGCACGCTGGTCTGCGTGGCGAGTGCGGCGGCTTGCGGGCGGGCCAGGATGACCTCGCGGGCGGGAATGCGCAGCCGCAACCTGTCGCCGGACGTCGCGGCACCGGGGCGGACCAGCAGATGCGCGCCACCGCTGCCGACCCGGATGAGGGTGCGGCCCGGTTCGCTGCCGAGCACGCGCACATCGAGCACCGCCGCCGCGTCGTCGCGCCGCGCGAGCGGCAGGTCGGCGCGCGCGGCAAGCTCGTCGATCGGGCCGGACGCCACCACCTGGCCGGCGCGCAGCAGCACCACATGGTCGGCAAGCCGCGCCAGTTCGTCCATCGCGTGGGTGACATACAGCGTCGGCAGCCGCAGCGTGCGATGCAGCCGCGCGAGATACGGCAGAATCTCGCCGCGATGCTCGTCATCGAGGCTGGCCAGCGGCTCATCCATCAGCAGCAGCAGCGGCTGGGCGAGCAGCGCGCGGCCGATCGCCACGCGCTGGCGCTCGCCGCCGGACAGGCTGTGCGGCCGGCGCGCCAACAGCGCGGCGATGCCGAGAAGTTCCACCACCGCGTCAAAGCCGATCGGTCCGGGTGGCGCGCGGCGCAGCCCGTAGCGCAGATTTCCCGCCACCGTCAGATGCGGAAACAATCGGCTGTCCTGGAACACCATGCCGACCCGGCGGCGCTCGGGCTGGACAAAGCGGCCGGTCGCGCTGTCGGTCAGGATCGTCTCCCCAAGCGCCACCCGGCACGCATCGGGTCGAAACAGCCCGCCGACGGCCGCGAGCACCGAGCTTTTGCCCGCGCCGGAACGACCGAACAACGCGGTGATGCCGGCCTCGGGCGCCTCGAAACGAATATCGAGATGGCTGTCGGCAAAACGATGGGTGATCGCCACCGACAAGGTCATGGAGGCGGCTTCATCGGATCGGCGCGCGGCCGAGCCGGCGGTTGAGCGCCCGCCCGCAGGCTTCCGCGGCGAGCAGCCCGGCCAGCGCGAGACCCATCGATACCAGCGACAGGCTGGCGGCGCGCGCCTCCCCGCCCGGACTTTGCAGTGCCGCGTAGATCGCCAGCGGCAGCGTGCGCGTCTGCCCCGGAATCGAGGCGGCGAAGGTGATCACCGCGCCGAATTCCCCAAGACAGGTGGCGTAGCCGACGATCACCGCCACCAAAATGCCGGGGGCCGCGAGCGGCAGGGTGATGCTGAACAGCCGGTCGAGCGGCCCCGCACCCAGGCTGCGCGCCGCCTGTTCGAGCCCCGGATCGGCGGCGTCGAGCGAAATGCGCACCGCGCGCACCATCACCGGGAACACCATCACGGTGCAGGCGAGCGCCGCCCCCGCGGTGGTGAACGCCAGCCGCACCCCGAACGCGCGTTCGAGCAGCGCGCCGACCGGGCCATGCACCCCGAACAGCAGCAGCAGCAGCCAGCCGGTCACCACCGGGGGCAGCACCATGGGCATGTGCACCAGCGCGCCGAGCAGCGCCCGGCCCGGAAACCGGCAACGGCTGAGCGCGAACGCGGCCCCGATCGCGAGCGGCAGCCCCACGCCCACCGCCCGCAGCGCCACCGCGAGCGTCAGCCGGATCGCCTGAATATCCTCGTCCGAAAAGCTCATCGGCGGATCATGGCATGCTGAAACCGCGTGCGGCGAAAATGGCGCGGCCGGCCGGTCCGGTGATGAAGCCGAACAGGGCGCGCGCGTCCGGGCTGTCCTGGCCGCGCAGCAGCGCGAACGGGTAGACCACCGGGTCATGGCTGTCGGCCGGAAAACGCGCGACCACCACCACCGCGTGGCTGATCGCCGCGTCGGTGGCGTAGACGATGCCAAGCGGCGCCTCGCCGCGCTCGACCAGCAGCAGCGCGTCGCGCACATCCTCCGCCGCCGCGATCCGGTCTTTCAGCGCCGTCCAGGCGCCGAGCCGGCTCAGCGCCTGCTGGGCGTAGATGCCGGCGGGCACGTGCGCGGGGTCGCCGGTGGCGATGCGCCCGCCGGCCCCCAGCCGCCCGGCCAGCAGCGCCAGCCAGTCGGCCGATGGCGTGACCGGCATCGGCGCCGCGCCGGTGGGCGCGACCACCACCAGATCGTTGCCCAGCAGATCGATCCGGCTGTCGGCCACGATCAGGTCGCGGTGCGCCAGCTCGTCCATCCAGCGCTCGTCGGCCGAGGCGAAGATCGCGGCGGGCGCGCCGGCCTCGATCTGCCGCGCGAGGGTGGAGCTGGAGGCAAAGGACAGGCGCGGCGCCGGCTGGCCGGTGGCGGCCCAGGCTTGGCTGATCTGGGTGAGCGCGTCGGTGAGGCTGGCGGCGGCGAACAATGTCACCGGCTGCGGGGCCTGCGCACGGGCGGATAGCGGCAGCAGCAGCGCCAACGCGATCGCGAGCCGTTTCATCGTGCCGCCCCCCCGATGTCGATCGGTCGCGCCTGCGCGCCGACCCGCGCGAGGGTCGCACGGTCCGCCACCCGATCATAGAAGCTGGCCGAGAACAGCGCGAACATGTCGCCCAGATCGGCGCCGCCGAGCCAGGCGAGCCCGAGCAGCCGGTTGAGCGAGGGCGGTTCGGCGATGATCTCGAACGGCAGGGCCGGCGCGACCAGCAGGCCGCCGGTGCGCGCGGCCCGCAGCCCGGCGATGATCGGATCGGTCGCCGCACGGGCGCGCCAGGCCGGATCGGCGAACACCACGATGTCGGGATCGAGGCGGGCGATCTCTGCGGCGGTCACCGGGCGGAACGCTTCGGTGCCAGGCGGGGCGAGCAGGGTCCAGCCGAGCTGGTGAAACAGCGCGGCGGCGTTGCTGTCCGGTGCCGCGGCGATCAGCGCGTCGTCGCCGCGCAGATACATCGCTTTGTGGGCCTCGCCGGCCGGGCGGGCCAGGATCGCCTCGGCGATGCGCGCCAGCATCTCCGCGCGGTCCTGCCGGTGCAGCGCCTGGCCGAGCAGGCGCAGCGCCGCCGGCGTGGCGGCGAGGCTGCCATCGATCAGCAGCGCGGGGGTGCCGGCGGCACGGATGCGCCGGGCGAGCGCGGCGTAGCGTGGCGCGGTGTCGCCGTAATCGATCACCAGATCGGGTTTGGTCCGCGCCAGGATCGCGGCGATGTCGGCATCGCGCCCGGACAGGCGCGGCACATCAGCGAGTCCGGCGAGGCGCGGCGAGAGATACGCCCCGGACGGGTCGGGCTGATGCGGCCATCCCAGCATCAGGTCGGGTGCCACCGCGGCGAGCAGGATCGCCGCCGGCGGCCCGGCCGGCAGCACCCGTGCGGGGCTGTCGGGCAGGCTGATCTGGTCGCCGGTCGCGTCGGCCAGGCTGCCGGCCTTGGCGTGAAAGGCG
>DAHWBL010000407.1 GCA_027323595.1 Acetobacteraceae bacterium
AGCGACACCGCCGCGATGATCCCGGTCGGGATCACCAGGGCGGCGGTCAGCGCCGGAATACCGCCCACCGTCTGCGCCACTGCCATCGCGATCGGCGTGGTCACCGATTTCGGCGCCATCGAGGCGAGCGTGCCCGGCCCCGCGCCCAGCGCCCAGCCGATGCCCACCGCCGAGACGATGGCGCTCAGCGAGCCCGCCAGCAGCGCGCCCAGCGTCGGCCACAGATAGCGCCGCACCCGCGGCAACTCGCGCGCCAGCGGCACCGCCAGCGCCACGGTGGCCGGCCCGAGCAGGAAATGCGCGAACTGCGCGCCGGCGAAATAGGTCTGGTAATCGGTCCCGGTGACCCGCAGCAGCGCCACCAGCGCCGCCACCGCGAGCAGCACCGGATGCGCCCAGGCCGGCCGGGCCAGCCGCGCCGACAGCGCATCGGCGAGCAGATAGGCCACCAGCGTCGCGGTCAGCCACAGCAGCGGGCTGGCCGCCAGATACACCCACAGCGCGCTCATCGCCCCGCCCCGCCCGCGGCGGACCCGCCGGCCCGCGCGGCGAGCGCGCGAAACACCAGCACCGTCACCGCCATGGCGATCCAGGTGGACAGCAGCACCGCCGCCCCGATCGCCAGGCCCTCGCGCCCCAGCAACCGCGCCTGCTGGATGATGCCCACCGCCGCCGGCACGAACAGCAGCGACAGATAGCGCAGAATGCCGAACGCCGCGGGCTCCACCACCACCGCCAGCCGCGGCATCCGCCACAGCGCGACCGCCAGCAGCGCGAACCCCAGCACCGGGCCGGGCACCGGCAGCCCCAGCCCGGCCGCCAGCGCCTCGCCGGCGAGCTGCACCCCGAACAGGATCGCCAGCGAGACCAGCATCGGTCCGCTCAGCCGAGCAGCCGGCCGATCACCCGGGCGGTGTAATCCACCACCGGAATGATCCGGCCATAATTGATCCGGATCGGCCCGATCACCCCGATCGCGCCGACGATGCGGTTCTGTTCGTTGCGCGCGGGCGCGACGATCATCGACACGCCGGTGGCGCTGAACACGCCGCTCTCCGCGCCGATGAAAATCCGCACCCCGTCGGACTGGTCGGCCAGCTCCAGCAGCCGCAGCGTGGTCTCATGGGTTTCCAGCCGCTCGAACAGCGCCTGGATGGTGGACAGCCGCTCGATCTGGGTGACATCGGCGAGCAGCCGCGCCTGGCCGCGCACGATCAGGCTGCCACCGCGCCCCTCGGTGCTCCAGGTGGCGAGCCCGGCATTGACCACCAGCGCCGACAATTCGTCGAGCTGGCTGCGATCCGCCGACATCTCCTCGCTGACCCGAAGCTGCAACTCCGCCAGCGTGCGCCCGGCCAGCCGCGCGTTCAGATAGTTGGATGCCTGTTCGAGCGAGGACGGCGGCAGCCCCGGCGGCGTCTCGATCACCCGGTTCTCGACCTGGCCATCGGCGCCGACCAGCACCACCAGCGCCCGCCCCGGCCCGAGGGCGACGAATTCGATGTGGCGCACCGCGCCCTCGGATTTGGGCGCCAGCACCAGCCCGGCCGCCGCTGACAGGCCCGACAGCATCGCCGAGGCATCCGCCAGCGTGTCCTCGATCGAGCGCCCCGCGCCGGCGAGGCTGGCGCCGATCGCCTCGCGGTCCTCCGCGCTCAGCTCGCCGAACTGCAACAGCCCGTCGACGAACAGCCGCAGACCCCGGTCGGTCGGCAGCCGTCCGGCCGAGGTGTGCGGCGCGAACAGCAGCCCGGCATCGGTGAGGTCGGCCATGACGTTGCGGATGGTCGCCGGCGACAGGCTGATCGGCAGCCGGCGCGACAGGGTGCGCGAGCCCACCGGCTCACCGGTGGCGACATAGGCCTCGACGATCTCGCGCAGCACCGCCGCGGCGCGCGCGTCCAGCCCGCCGGGCAGCGACGCGGCGAGGCCAACCCCCAGCTTCGGACCGGTCGGTGCGATCGGATTTTGATCCAAAAATAAATTGTTCACGATATCGCCGGCGAGCCTAGCACCCGGGCCAGGACGGTCAATGCAAACGACGCCGCCGCTCGCGATGGCCGCGATGGCCGCGCGCCACGCACGCCGGCCGGGTGTTTTCCACCCCTGGCGTCCGGGCCGCGGGCGGCGCACGGTGCCAGAACCGGAATCGGAATCGGAACCGGAACAGGAGACATCCACCAATGCTATCGATAAAAAATGCCTTTTTCCCCGCCGCGCTCGTTCTGGCACCCCTCATGATGGCGCCGTTGCTGCTCGCGCCGCTGCCCGCCACCGCCCAGGGCGCCGCGCAAACCACCCCCGCTGCCCCGGCCGACGATCAGGCAAGCTTCAGCCGCAAAGCCGGCGTCGAGATGCAGGAATGGCAGCACAAGATCGACGCTTTCGCCACCAGGGCGAAATCCGAGGGCAAACACGCCAGCGCCGACACCCAGGCCGCGTTCGACAAGGCCTGGGCCAACAGCAAGAAAGCCGCCGACCGGCTGAAGAAATCGAGCAAATCCGGCTGGTCCGACGCGAAGAAATATTACGACGAACAGACCAGCAACCTCGCCACCGCCTGGCAGCGCCTGACCGACTCGAACAAATAGGCCGTCGACCGCGGACCGGTCCGACCCGTCTTGCCGGGTCGGACCTGGCCCGCGCTCAGCCCTGTTCCTTGCGCCAGGCCTCGATCACCGGCAGGCAGGTGCGAAACGCCTCCGAGGCCACCGGCACGCCGGCATAGACCCCGGCCTGGAGCAGAATCTCGGCGATCTCCTGCTCGGTGCAGCCATTGTTCAGCGCGCCGCGCGTATGCACCGCCAGCTCATGCCAGCGCGCCATCGAGGCGAGCATGGCGATGTTGAGCATCGAGCGCGTCTTCAGCTCCAGCCCCGGCCGCAGCCACACATTGCCCCAGCAATGATCGACGGTGAACTCCATGAAATGGCGGTAGAACGGGTCGTCCTTCTTGGGATTGTCGGCATAGGCGCTGCCGAGCACCTCGCGGCGAACCTTGTCGCCTTCGGCGCGGCGCTGCTGGTCCACGTGACGATCATCCATGGCGTCCTCCCCGGTTGGCCGCCGCCACGATAGGGTCTGTCATAACGTATGACAATGCGCCGTCACGCGCCCACCGCCCCTTGCGCGCGGACCGGACGGCGGTAAATCTGCGACCTCACCAGCCCGGAGCCGCCCGATGACCGACATCACCCTCGCCCACGCGCAAAAACTGATCACCGTCGCGCTGGAGTGCGCGCGCGCGCAAAAGATGAACCCCCTCGGCGTCGTCGTGCTCGATGCGCGCGGCGCGCTCAAGGCCTATGCGGCGGAGGATTTCGTCAGCCTCAAGCGCTTCGACATCGCCCAGGCCAAGGCCGCCGGCGCGCTGGCGATGGGCATGGGCTCACGCAGCCTGGCCAAGCGCGCCCGCGAGATGCCGCATTTCATCAACGCCCTGTCGGGCATCGTCGATGGCAAGCTGATGCCGGTGCCCGGCGGCGTGCTGGTGCGCGACGGATCGGGCCGGATCCTCGGCGCGGTCGGCGTCTCGGGCGACAGCTCCGACAATGACGAGATCGCCGCCAAGGCCGGCATCGAGGCGATCGGCCTCGTCGCCGACCCCGGCCAGGACTGACCCGCCGCCACCCATCACCCGGACCGGCATCGGTCCGGGTGATAAAGTTGCTCGCGCACCTTATGGCAGGAGCGGTTTCACCCGCCGAAATAGGCGGCACGCACCCGCTCGTCGCGCGCCAGCGCGTCCGCCGCGCCCGACAGCCGCACGCTGCCGTTCTCCAGCACATAGGCCCGGTGCGCCACCGACAGCGCCACCGAGGCGTTCTGCTCCACCAGCAGGATCGCCAGCCCGCTCTCGCGGTTGAGCCGGGCGATCGCGGCGAACATCTGCGCCACCAGCAGCGGCGCCAGCCCCAGCGAGGGCTCGTCCAGCAGCAGCAGGCGCGGACGCGCCATCAGCGCGCGGCCCACCGCCAGCATCTGCTGCTCGCCGCCCGACAGCGACCAGGCATGCTGGCCGGCCCGCTCGGCCAGCCGTGGAAACAGCGTGTAGATGCGCGCCAGATCGGCGCTGAAATCCGTGCGCGCCGGATGGATCGCTCCGCCGGCCAGCAGATTCTCGGCCACCGTCAGCCCGGCGAACACACGCCGTCCCTCCGGGCAATGCGCGATCCCGCGCCGCACGATCGCCTCCACCGCCAGCCCGCTGATCGGCTGCCCCTCGAACCGCACCACGCCAGCACGCGGGCGTTGCAGCCCCGAGATGGTGGCCAGCGTGGTGGTCTTGCCGGCCCCGTTGGCGCCCAGCAGCGCCACGATCTCGCCAGGCGCCACCCGCAGCGACACCTCGGTGAGCGCGCGCACCGGCCCATAGGCAACGCTGATCGCCTCGACCTCAAGCATCGGGCGCTCCGCCCTCGCCATGCCCAGGCCCCAGATAGGCGGCGATCACCGCCGGGTCGCGGCGAATCTCGTCGGGTCCGCCGGCGGCGATCCGGCGGCCGAAATCCAGCACCGTCAGATGGTCGCTCACCTGCATCACCAGCCGCATATTGTGCTCGACCAGCAGCACGGTGATGCCGCCGTCGCGCAGCCGCCGCACGATGTCCATCAGCGCCATCGCCTCGGTCATGTTCATCCCCGCCGCCGGCTCATCCAGCAGCAGCAGCCGCGGCCGGCCGGCCACCGCGCGGGCCAGCTCCAGCAGCCGCTGCTGCGCATAGGGCAACGACCCGGCCGGCGCGTCGGCCAGCCCGCCCAGCCCGACCTGGTCGAGCGCGGCGCGCGCCCGCCGCGTCGCCATCGCCTCCGCCGTCCGGTGCGCCGCCAGCCGCAGCAGCACCGCGGCAAGCGAGGGCCCGTGCCCGCCCATCGCGCCGACGCGCGCATTGTCCAGCACGCTGAGCCGGGTGAACAGGCGGATGTTCTGAAAGCTGCGCGCCAGCCCCTGCCGGGCAAACTGAAGCGGCGGACGGCCGGCCATGTCGGCGCCGGCGAACATGATGCTGCCGGCATCGGCGCGATAGGCGCCGCTCAACACGTTGAGCAGCGTCGTCTTGCCCGAGCCGTTCGGGCCGATCACCGCGCTGATGCTGCCCTCGGCCACCTCCAGATCGACCCCGTCGAGCGCGCGCACCCCGCCAAACCCCTTCACCAGCCCGCGCGCCACCAGCAGGCTCATCCGACCCCCAGCCGGCGACCCAGCCGCCGCGCCGCGCCCACCACGCCGTCGGGCATGAACAGCACGATCGCCACCACCCCCGCGCCGTAAAGTACCATGTACCATGCATGCAAAAACCGCAGCGCCTCGGGCAGCACCGTCAGCACCGCCGCCCCGATCAGACAGCCGCCGATCGAGCCGGTGCCACCCAGCACCAGCATGCTGAACAGCAGCACCGCCTGCTGGTTGCCGAACTGGTCGGGGCTGACATAGCGCACATAGCCGGCATACAGCCCGCCCGACAGCGCCGCGTAGACCGCCGCCAGCATCAGCGCCACCAGCTTCACCCGCAGCGTGTCGAGCCCGGTGAGCGACGCGGCGATCTCGGCGTCGGCGGTGGCGATCATCGCGCGCCCCAGCCAGGACCGGCGCACCCGCCCCGCCACCAGCACCGCCAGCGCCAGCACCGCCAGCAGCACCCACCAGGCCTGTGCGTCGGTGCCCACCACGAACCGGCCGATGCCGATCGGCGGGATCTGGCGCAGCCCCGAGGAGCCGCCGGTCACCGATTCCCAATGCAGCAGCACCAGATGCACGATTTCGCCAAAACCGATGGTGGCCATGGCGAGATAGAAGCTGCGCAGCCGCAGCGTCGGCAGCCCCAGCGCCAGGCTGGCCCCCGCGGCCACCACCAGCGCCGCCAGCAGCGCGAGCCAGAACGGCAACCCGGCGAGCGCGCCGAGCGCGGTGACATAGGCCCCGATCCCGGCGAACCCCGCCTGGCCGAAATTCACCTGCCCGGCATAGCCGGTGACGAAATTCAGCCCCAGCACCGCCAGCGCGTTGAGCAGCGCGAGGTCCGCCACCTGCACCGCATAGCCCGAGCCCAGCAGCAGCGGCAGGCAGGCGGCCAGCGCCCAGCCGATCAGCATCCATGGCCGCATCAGACGCGCTCGCCGACGGTCTCGCCGAACAGCCCGCGCGGGCGGACGCACAGCATGGCGATCATGATGATGAACGCCACCGCGTCGCGATATTCGGCGCTGACATAGCGCGCCGCGAACGCCTCGATCAGCCCCAGCCCCAGCCCGCCGACCACAGCACCCGGCAGGTTGCCGAAGCCGCCGACCACCGCCACCACGAAGCCCTTCAGCCCCAGGCTGCCGCCCATCGTCGGCTCGGCCAGATACAGCGGCGCCACCAGCAGCCCGGCGAGGCCGGCGAGGCCGCTGCCGATGGCGAACGCCGCGGCGATGGTGCGATCGACGCGGATGCCCACCAGCCGCGCCATGTCCAGATCCTGCGCGGTGGCGCGCATCAGCACGCCAAAGCGCGAGCGGGTCATGAAAAGACTGAGCGCCACGAGCGCCAGCATGGTCGTGCCCATCACGAACATCTGCTGCATGGTGATCACCCCGCCGGCCACCCGCCACGGCCGGCCCACCAGCGGCGCGGGCAGCGACACCGGCAGCGGCCCCCACACGATCAGCGCCAGATTCTCCAGGATGATGCCCATCGCGATGGTGGTCAGGATCACCAGATGGGTCGGCCGGCCCCGCAGCGGGCGCCAGGCGACCAGCATGAACACCACGCCGAGCAGCGCCATCGCCGCCAGCGTCAGCCCATACGCCGCCCAGGCCGGCAGCCCGTGCCGCACCTGGGCGGCGATCGCCAGATAGGCGCCGATCATCAGCAGTTGCCCCTGGGCGAAATTCACCACCCGCGCGGCGCTGAAGATCAGCAGCAGCCCCAGCGCCACCAGCGCATAGACCGCGCCCAGCGTGAGCCCCGACACCACCAGCTGCGGCATGGCGTCAGAACCCGGCCTCGCTGACCGTGCCCAGCAGCTGCGGGCTGCGCCCATGGTTGCGATAGACCCCGAGCGTGTGCGCCAGATCGCCGCGCGCATCGGCGGTGTAGCGGATCAGCAGCCCCTGCCAGCCGCTGGTCGCGGCCAGCCGGTCGCGGATCGCCGCCCGGTCGCAGCCGACCGCCTCGATCGCTTCCTTGAGCAGATGCATGCCGTCGTCATAGGCAACGGTGAAATTATCGGCCGGCACGGAATATTTCGCCTCCA
Organism: Acetobacteraceae bacterium; assembly: GCA_027323595.1. Taxonomy (GTDB): domain Bacteria; phylum Pseudomonadota; class Alphaproteobacteria; order Acetobacterales; family Acetobacteraceae; genus CAIVDX01. The sequence goes on from DAHWBL010000407.1 coordinate 7,239, forward strand.
CCGCGGCGGCGAAGGCCTGGGCGCGCGCGTCGCCGCTCTGCGGCAGCATGCCGCCGATGCCGATCGCGCCGTCCGCCTCGTCGTCGGTCACGTTGGCCATCGTGGTCGGCGCCATCAGCGAGGTGTTGCCCAGCCTGGGCAGCGAAATGCCGAGCTGGCGGATCTGCTTGAGCACCAGCGCGAGGTCGCCAGGCCGGCCGAAAGTGATGATGCCGTCCGCCCCCTTGTCGGTGATGTCGAGCAGTTGCGCGGTCATGTCGCGGTCGCTCGGCGCATAGGACGTCGCCGCCGCCGGGGTGATCCCCATCGCCGCCAGCGTCGCCTGCATGCCCTTCGAGGCGCCGAGCCCGTAATCATCACCGACCACGATGATGCCGGGCTTTTGCAGATGCATCGTCTGCACCGCATAGGCCGGCACCAGGGTCGCGAGCTGGCAGTCATGCACATGGATGCGGAACAGCCATGGCAGGTTCTGCGCGGTGATGCCGGCATTGGTGGCGGTGACCAGGAACGGCACCCCGGCCTTGCGGATCGCCTCGCTCTGGGTGAACACCAGCGGGCTGATCGGGCTGCCGAACACCGCGATCGGGCCGGACCCGTCCGAGGCCGGCTCCAGCACCCGGTTGATCGCCGACAGCGCGGTGCCGGCGGCCGCGGCGGTGTCCTCCACCGTGACGCTGACCTGCTGCCCGGCGATGCCGCCGGCGGCGTTGATCTCATCGGCGGCGAAGCGCACCCCGTTGGCTGCCTGGATGCCCAGCAGCGCCAGCGCGGTGGTGGTGGGGGTGACCACCGCGACGCGGATCGGCCCGGTGCAGACCGCCGCCGCCCCCGCCGGGCCGACCGATGCCGCCAGCGCGACCAGAACACTCACCACACGACGCATCTCGCCCCTCCGGAACAACCATGTTCCGGTGAGGCAAGAGTCGTGCCGGGCCGCTCAGTGCGCCAGCGGGTCGGGCCGAAGCTGGATGTGGTAGACCCGCGGGCTCTCACCCTTGCCGGTCTCGTTGTGGAACATCGCCCGCGTGCCCGAGGTGGTCCACAGGCCCTTTCCCTGCCAGCCGCCGTTGGGATCGTCGATGCGCCCATCGACGTTCTTGGTGAAGAACCCGGCCGGATAGGGAACGTGGAACTGCACCAGCTTGCCGGCCACCAGCGCGGTGATCGCCTCGCCGCCATTGGTCATCGCCATCGGCACGTCGCGGCCCAGCCCGAACGTGTTGTCGCGATCGACCCACACATAATAGGCATGATCGGCGCTGCCGGCGGGATCGACGCCGGCGAACTGCGGCCCCGGATAGCGATACAGGGTCCAGCCCTCATAGCATTGCTCGCCGGTCACCGCCTTCGCGCCGGTGAGCGGCAGTTTGCATTTCGAACGGTCGAAGCTGGCGAGTTCGCCGCTGGACAAGGTGGTCCACACCACGCCCTTGGTGTCGATATCCACCCCACGCGGCCCGAACGCCCCCGGCGGCGGCTGGAACAATTCGGCGAGCGCGGTGTTGGTCGGGTCCTTGCCGGGGATGAAATGCACGATATAGCCGGGCTGGTCGTTGATGTTGGAGAAGCCGGAATCCATCGACTGGCCCCAGATCGTGTCATCCACCGGCGAGGACTGCACCCCGTAGAACCCGGCGACGACGCGCTTCTGCTTGGTCAGGTCGATCGGGTCCTTGATCTCGGCGAACGGGCCGCGTTTGCCCCAGCCCGGCACGTCCACGATCAGCGGCGCCCAGCCCTGCGCGGTCTTGGCGTCATGGGTTTGCAGGAACTTCTTGGTGTCCAGCCAGCCCACCACCGTCGCCCCGGCGAAGCCCGCCGACGTCCACAGCGTGTTGTCGGGGTCGTGGCCGAAATACAGATGCTGGGTGGTGAAGCAGGTGTCGATCAGGGTGAATTTCTTGCTCTTGGGGTCATACAGCGACAGTTGGCGAACCGAGCTGTCGAGCGGCACCAGCTTGGCCGACGCCAGATCAGACCCCTTCTTGCACCAGGCCGGATTGTCCGGCCCGCGCGAGCGCGCGGCGAACCACAGCCGGCCCTTCTCGTCGAAAATCAGGTTATGGTTGGAGGTATGGCCGTCCCAGATCGGCGTGTCGCCCCAGAAAACCGAGGTGCCATCAGGATCGTCCGCAACCGACGGTGTGCCCGGCAGATACGGGTGGGCGATGTTCCAGGTGCGGTTGGTGCGCGGATCGAGCACCGGCACGAGGTCGGTGGATTCCTCCGGCGAGCCGTAGATATAGCCGTTCGCATTGACCCGCGGGTTGCGCTTGTCGGTGGAGATGGCGTCATGCATGTAGTGGGTGGGCGAGGCCCAGTTCCACACCGTGGCCACCATGTTGCGCTCCACCCCGGTCGGGCGCGGCGGCGTGCTCGCCGGCAGCTCGCCCGCGGCGATGCGGTCGGTCCAGTCCGCGAACAGCGACAGGCCCTTCTGCGGGCCAAGCCGGCTGATGCCCGAGGCCATGCGCGCCATCGCCTGGCCCGACTGGAGGCGGCGCATCCACATCTCGGCGGAGTTGGCGAAAGTACCGAGTTCCTTCACGTGCGGCGAACGGATGTTCTCGCTGCCGAGCGCGTGGCAGGACTGGCAGGTGTTCTTGACCAGATCGATCCAGTTGCCCTGGTTCTTCATGAACGGCGGAATGCCGTTGCCGTCATCGCCGGTGCCAGGAAAATCGCTGGCGGCCGGGATTTTCAGCATCGAATACCAATAGACACCGGGATAATATTTCGCCGCCGCCGCCGGGTTCGGCGCGATCGTGGCGGTGAGGTTCACCATCTTGCCCGGCTCGGCGTCCACGCGCGGCGAATCGACCAGCCCGTAGCCGCGCACCCACAGCTTGTAGCGCGCCTTCGGAAGGCTGGGAATCAGATAGCGCCCGGCATCGTCGGTGACGACGATCTTGGCGAATTTCGTCGGCAGGTCGGTGGTCTCCGCGATCACCCACACCCCGGCTTCGGGCCCATGCCCGCTGCTGACCACACCGCCGATATCGGTCGCGCCGACGCGCAGCGCGCTGGCCGCCGCCGGCATCCGCGTGGCCGGAGCCTGCGCTCCGGCGCCAACCAGGCCGGAGGCCAGCAAGGCCGCCAATGCCACCGCCGGCAGCCCCGCGCACCGGCGCGTCAAGGACGCGCGCTCAGAGATGGACATTGTAACTTCCTCCCGGCCAACACTTAATACTTCTGAATATTGTATTTTTCCGGCGCGGATCATGCAAAACCGTTGCAGGCGTGTCAATGCGCGGCCGCACCGCGCGCACCGGCCATCGCCCGCCTCGCCGGCGCCTTATCCGCTCAGGCCCAGAATGGCGCGCGCCTCGGCGGGCGATGCCGGTTCCAGGTTCATCTCGCGCACCAGACGCACGGTTCGCTCGATCAGCATCTCATTGGTCGCCAGCACGCCGCGGCTGTAATAATTATTGTCCTCCAGCCCCGCGCGCACATGCCCGCCCAGCCCCAGGCTCTGCATCGTCGCGGGCAACTGCGCCGGACCGATGGCCGACACGCAGAACAACGACTGCGGCGGCAGCAGCGACACCATCAGGCTCAGAATATCCTGTGTGTAGGGCAGGCCTCCCTGAAAATTTCGGTCGGTGCCAAGCACGATGTTGATGTAATAGGGAGGCGTGTCGTAGCCCTTCTGGATCAGCCGGGTGACGTCTTGCAGAATGTGCGCGGGATTGAAGACCTCCCATTCCGGCTTGATCCGGCGCTCGCGAAAGCGCTGCGCCATCGCCTCGCAGCGCGCCGGCGTGGTGATCACCAGAATCTCCTTCTCGCCGAACGTGTCCACCGCGGTGAAGCCGTCGAACGTGGCCATCTCCGCACCGGCATCGAGCCCCTTCAACCGCTCGTCGAAATTATTCTCGAACATGCCGTCCGCCCGCTCGATCAGCATGTCGCCGCTGGAGCCGCCACCGGTCGAGTTGTTGATGATGATGTCGCAGCGCGCGCGGATGCGGCTGTTGATGTCACGATAGATGTCGGCGTTGCAGGTGGCCAGATCGTCCGGACGGCGGGCGTGCAGTGCCGCGATCGCCGCGCCGGCCTTGAAGGAGCGATGCACCGATTCCGCGATTTCCTCCGGCTGCGTCGGCAGATGCGGGTTCGCGCTTTTGGCGGCCATGCCGCCGGTCGGCGCCACAGTGACGATCACTTTGCTTCTGGCCATCGCTTCCTCCGATGTGGGACCCGCCGATTCAGTGCGCGAACGATGCGCCCCGTGTCAACTTCCCCTCTCGCGCCACCCGGACCGCAACAGGGTCGCGCGCGGCGGGTTTTGCCGTTAGCCTGCCCGGACAGGGACACAAAGCAGCCCGCCAGAACGAGGAGACGGACATGACACATCCAACACGCGCCGCGGTGGCATTGGCGTGCCTGCTGGCCGCCCCAGCCGCCGCCGAGACGGTGAAGATCGGCCTGGTCACCACCCTGTCGGGGCCCGAGGCGGTGATGGGCAATCCGATGCGCGATTCCGCCGAACTGGCGCTGGCGATGCTCGGCGGAAAAATCGGCGGCCAGCCGGCCGAGATCATCTATGGCGACGACCAGCAAAAGCCTGATGCCGGCAGGCAGATCATCGAAAAGATGCTCCAGAAAAACAAGGTCACCTTCATCACCGGCATGCTGGGCGCGAACGTGCTGATGGCGGTCTATCCGCAGATCATCCACAGCAGGACCATCCTGATCAGCGCCAACACCGGTCCGCACCAGATCGCCGGTGCGCAATGCTCGCGATATTTCTTCAGCACCGCCCAGCAGACCGACGAGCCGGCCGAGGCGATGGGCAAATATCTCACCGACAACCATATCGACGATGTCTATGTCATGGCGCCGAACTATAATTCCGGCAAGGACATGATCACCGGCTTCAAGCGCTATTTCACCGGCACCATCGTCGGCGGCGTCTACACGCCGTTCGGACAGTTGGATTACCAGGCCGAGATCAGCGCCATCCGCGCCGCGCACCCCAAGGCGGTGTTCGTGTTTTATCCAGGCGGCATGGGCATCCAGTTCGTCAAGCAATATGCCCAGGCCGGGCTGAAGGAGCAGATCCCGCTTTATTCGGTCTTCGCGGTGGACGAGGTGACATTGCCGGCCGAACAGGATGCCGCACTGGGCGACTACTCCGCACAATATTGGAGTGCCGCCCTGCAAAACCCGCGCAACCGCATGTATGTCGATGCGTTCGTCGCGAAATTCGGCTACCCGCCCTCCAGCTACGGCGCCAGCACCTTCGATGCGATTTTCCTGATGGACAGCGCGGTGCGCGCCGTACACGGCGACCTGAACGACAAGGCCGGCATGATCGCAGCCATGGAAAAATCCGATTTCCCCTCGGTGCGCGGCAACGTGACCTTCAACAGCAATCACTTCCCGATCGAGAATTTCTACGTCTTCCAGGCCGCGAGGGACCAGGACGGAAAAATCGCGATGCACCAGGTGCAGACGGTTTTCACCGACCACAAGGATTCATATTATTCCGAGTGCAACATGAACAACGACTGACCGCCGCCCGGACACGCCCACCATCACCGGCCAGAAGCATCACGGCGCGACGGGCGGGCCAGCCGGTCGGCGATCCGCTCGCAATATCGCGCGAGCAGCTCACGAAGTTCGGCCTCCCTCGACGGCCGCATGCGCTGACGCACCGCGGCAACCGTGAGCGCGCCAAGCGGCAGCCCCTCACCGCCCAGGATCGGCACCGACAGCGCGCGGGTACCCGGCACGAGACCCGGATCCGAGCAGAAATACCCCCTGGCGCGCGCGCCACCCAACTGCTCCAGGATTTTCGCCTCGCTCACCCGATAGGGTGCGAAGCGCGGCGCGTTGCGGTGGATGATCCTCTTTGCCTCCGCCGGCTCCAGCCGTGACAGAATCGCAAGGCCCGCCGAACTCACCCCAAGCGGACGTCGCGCGCCAACCTCGATCACCAGCACCTGGATCGGAAACCCACCCATGCGCCGCGCGAGGCACAGCGTGTCGTCGCCGGTGCGCACGGTGAGAAACGCGGTATCACCCACCGCGCGCGCAACCTCCTCGACAAAAGCCTCGGCGACATCGAGCAACGCGTGGCGCCTCGGGCGCGCGAGCGCGAGCAGCGGGATCTGTTCACCGATGAGATAGCGACGCGAGCGCGCATGCCGCTCGACCAGCCCCTCCTCCAGCAGCGCGCGCAGCATCCGGTGCACGGTCGGCCGTGCCAGCCCGGTTGCCTGCGCCACCGTCTGCAACCCCGCGCCG
>DAHWBL010000109.1 GCA_027323595.1 Acetobacteraceae bacterium
ACCCGCGCGGTGAGCGATGGGTCGGCCGTGCGGATCACTTCAGAGGATCATTTCGACCCGTATCACGTGGCCTCGGTGATTTTGTTTTCCGGCGATTTTGCCACCAACCATCAAAACGAGGCGCAGCACTTCATGCGCGCCTATGTGCGCGCGGTGCGGTTCTACAACGATGCGCTGGCGGACGGAAAGCTCGCCGGGCGCACCGCTGCGGAAGTGATCGCGATTCTGGTGCGCGATACCAACATCAAGGATGCGCGGACCTATCGCGAGATTTCACCGCAAGGGTGCGACCCGGACGGGGTGCCCAACGTCGACAGCCTGAAGCGCGACCTGGCATTTTATCAAAGCCAGGGCTGGATCAATGGCAAAATCGAGGCCGAGCAGGCGGTGGATCTGTCGTTCGTGCGGGCGGCGGATGCGCAGCTTGGCCCCTATCAGCCGGCGCGATGATCACGCATGGCCCGCCACAGCGCCTCGGGGGTGGCGGGCATGGGCACGTGGCGGATGCCAAGCGGCGAGAGCGCATCGACCAGCGCGTTTACCACCGCGGGCAATGCGCCCACGCACCCGGCCTCGCCCGCGCCCTTGACGCCGAGCGGGTTGGTGGCGGTGGGCACCGGGTTTGAATGCACCTCCACCGCGCACATCGTGTCGGCGCGTGGCATGGCGTAATCCATGAACGAGCCACTCAGCAACTGCCCTGTTCCTGGCTCGAAGATGATTGATTCCATCAGCGCCTGGCCAACTCCCTGCGCGACGCCGCCGGTGACCTGGCCATAGACCAGAAGCGGGTTGAGAACGGTGCCGACATCGTCGATCACCTTGTAGGAAAGCAGCTCGACGACACCGGTTTCCTCGTCGATTTCCAGCTCGCAGACATGCGCGCCGTTGGGAAAATTCTCGACCCGCGAGGTGAACACGGCGGTGGCGCACAGGCCTGGTTCGATATCGACGGGAAGCAGGGCCGGGTCGGCGGCGGCGCGTGCGACGTCTGCGATGCTGAGTGTGCGGTTGCTGGCGGGTGCGGAAAACACGCCCTCGGCGAAGCCGACCTGGTCAGGGCTCACCGCGAACTGATGCGCGGCGATCTGTTTTGCTTTCATGATGATGCGATCGGCGGCGATCTTGATGGCCGAGCCGCCGACGGCGGCGGTGCGCGAACTTCCCGTGCCCTCGCCAAAGAAAACCTGATCGGTATCGCCCTGGACATATTGGATGTCGTCGGGCGCGATGCCGAGCATGTCGTTCAGGATCTGTTTGAAGACGGTTTCGTGGCCCTGGCCCTGGGTGACGGCGCCACTGAGCAGGCGGACGGCACCGGAACGATCAAAGCGGATCTCCGCACCCTCGAAGCTCGCGCCGGCGGCTTTTTCGATGGTGTTGGACATGCCCAGACCGCGTAGCCGGCCGCGCGCGCGAGATGTCGCGCGGCGTTGGGCAAAGCCGGAGGCGTCAGCGAGATCGAGGACCATATCGAGGTTTTCTGGAAATTCACCGCAATCATAGGTGAAGGTGAGTCCGGTTCGAAACGGCATGGCGGTGGACTGGATCATGTTGCGGCGGCGAAGCTCGGCGGGGTTCATCGCCAGTTCCCGCGCAGCGATGTCCACCATGCGTTCGATCACGTAGGCGGCTTCGGGGCGGCCGTTGCCGCGATAGGGGCGCACCGGGTTGGTGTGGGTGAAAACGCCGGTGATATCAACGTGACATGCGGGTGTGCGATAGACACCTGCCAACGTGCCGGCATTGCCGATGAAGGCGGTTGCCGCGGCCTGTGGATAGGTTCCGATATTGGCCAAGGTCTTGACGCGCAGGCCGACGAACACGCCGTGCGCATCGAGTGCGAGCTCTGCGTCGGTGATGTTGTCGCGGGCGTGTGCGTCGCAGAGGAACGATTCCGCGCGGGTGCTGGTCCATTTGACCGGCCGGTGCAAACATTTTGCCGCGAGCAGGACAAGTGCGGGCTCGTTATAGACCGGCGACTTCATGCCGAAGCTGCCGCCAATGTCGCCGCAGACCACGCGCACCCGATTTTCCGGCACGCGCAGAACGTC
>DAHWBL010000119.1 GCA_027323595.1 Acetobacteraceae bacterium
GCTGGTGCTGTGTCGCGGTGGTGCGACGCGCGGACGTTCCTTTGATATTCCAGGCACGTTTCCAATGCCGACCGAGTCGCTCGATGTCATGCTGGCGCGCGTCGAGAGGCTGGCGGCGCGGTGGCATGATCCGTCGCCGGACGCCAGGACGCGCATCGTGCTCGCGCCCACCACGCCGTCACGCTCGCTGGATGAAGGCGAGCTGCGCGTGGTCGCGCAGGCGGCGCGGGCAATGGGGCTGATGCTGCATGGGCATCTTTCCGAGACCGCCAATTGCGTGCGCTTCATCGAGGATAGCTTCGGCATGAAGCCGGTGCATTGGCTGGCGCGCCATGACTGGCTCGGCCGCGATGTGTGGCTTGCGCATCTGGTGCATGTGGATGCCGAGGAGATCGCGCTGCTGGCACAGACCGGCACCGGCATGGCGCATTGCCCGCAAAGCAATTGCCGGCTGGGGTCGGGGATCGCGCCGGCGGATGCGCTGGATCGCCTCGGCGGGCGGGTGTCGCTGGGTGTGGACGGCGCGGCGAGCAACGAAAGTGCTGACATGGTCAGCGAAATGCACAATTGCTTTCAGGTGCATCGCGCCGCCAAGGGGCCGGACGCGGTGCGCGCGCAGGATGTGCTGCGCTGGGCCACCGCCGGCGGGGCGGATGTGCTGAACCTGCCCGCACTTGGTCGTGTCGCGGTTGGCAAGACCGCCGACCTCGCGATTTTCCCGCTCGATCACCCGCGCTTTGCCGGGCTGCATGACCGCGCGATTGCCCCGGTCGTCGGCGGTGGCATCGCCCGGCCGCGCGATGTGCTTCTTGCCGGACGTCACGTCGTGCGGGACTACGCCATTCCCGGTCTTGATCTGTCCGCGCTCGCCGCCCAGGCCGCGCAGGTGGTTGGATCGATCGCCGCCTGATCATTCAAGGAGAAAAACATGCTGACCAGCAAACAGAAGACCCTGCGCCGCTTCTGGTACGCCACCGTGCGTGTCGACAGCCTGGCCGCCGGGCCGAAGCCGTTCACGCTGATGGGTGAGAACATCGTTCTGTTTCTCGGCCGCGATGGCAAGCCCGCCGCGCTGGAGGACCGTTGCTGCCATCGCACCGCCAAACTCTCCAAGGGGTGGGTGGATAATGGCGAACTCACCTGCGGCTATCATGGCTGGACCTATGACAGCAGCGGCAAGCTGGTTCGCATCCCGCAATTCGCGGTGGAGACGCCGACGCCGAACTATGCGGTGAAATCCTTTCATGCCGCGGAGCGCTTTGGCTATGTGTGGGTGGCGCTGGATGAGCCGCTGGCGCCGATCATCGATGTGGCCGAGGATGGCGCGCAGGGCTGGCGGCGGATTTTCCAGTTCTATGACGTGTGGCACACCGCGCCGCTGCGGCTGATGGAAAACAGCTTCGACAATTCGCATTTTTCCTTCGTTCACAAGGGAACGTTCGGAAATCTCAACGCCCCGAAGCCGGAAAGCTATGCGATCGAGGAGACCGATTACGGGTTCTTCGCCACCACCGTCGTGCGCATCCTCAACCCGCCGCTGGCCTACGAGGTCACCGGCACCACCGACCCCGAGACGGTGCGCACCATGCGCAACCATTGGTACATGCCGTTCTGTCGGCGGCTGGACATCGAATATCCCTCGGGCATCCGCCACATCATCATCAACTGCGCGACGCCCATCGACGACGACAACATCCAGCTCGTCCAGTTGCTGTATCGCAACGACACCGAGGAGCAGTGCAGCACACAGAAGCTGATCGATTGGGATGCCGCGGTGATCGCGGAGGATCGTGAAATTCTCGAATCCACCAGCCCCGATGCGATCCTGGACGTGTCGCGCAGGATCGAATTCCACATGCCGTCCGACCGACCGGGCATGATCATGCGCCAGCGTCTGCTCAAGCTGCTGCGCGAAAACGGTGACGAGGAAGTGACCCGCGTCTACGCCTGAGCCCGCGCGCCCCGCTGCTGTCAGGCGGCGGGGCGGAAGCTGCGCATTTTGCCAGGATTGAGGATGCCAAACGGATCGACCTCGGTTTTGAAGCCGAGCTGGTCGGCGTTGGCGCGTTTGTGGCTGCTGCCGTCTTCCAAGGTCCAGACATGGGGGTTGGCGATGCTGATGCCGCTTGCCTCCCACAGCGCGATGATCTGCGCGAGGCGCTCGGCGGTGCTGTAGCGCACGATCGGCAGGCCGCTGGCGGTCACCCGGCCGCGAAAGCGGATGATCTCGAAATGATGCAGCAGTTCGTCGCCGAATTGCTGCTTGAGCGCGCGCACCTGGCCGACGACGTCGTCGGGCGGAAACATGCTTTGCAGATAGGTGATGGTCTTTTCGGTGCGCAGCACGTTCAGCGTGGTGTGGTTCCAGCTATATTCATACAGCGGAGTGTGGCCGGTGCCGTCGCGGGTCGGCGCCTCGTGGGTGATGCGCCCGCCCAGGGCCGACATCGTCTGCGCGAAGGCTTCCATCGAGGGTGGCGCGATCATGCACAGCAGCACCGCGCCCGCTTCGTGGCAGGCATGGGCGATGCCGCGAAAATGCGTCGGCAATGGGGCCTCCACGACGGTCACCAGTTTTTTCACGATGCCGTCCGCGGCGCCGAGCGCGAGGCCGGCGGCGAGGCAGGAAAACAGATCGTCGAAGGCGACGACGGCGTCGATCCAGTTCCAGGCGGGCGCGGTGGGCATCTCGACCGCGGTGATGATGCCGGTGGTGCCGTAGGCGTGGCCGATCTTGCCGACATCGGGCCCGCGCAGCTCGATCACCCGTGGCGCCGCCTCGGCGGTCACCACGCGGGCGGCGATGATGTTGCCCGGATCGAGCAATCCGCCATAGGTGATCGAGCCGATGCCACCCGAGCCGCCGGCGACGAAGCCGCCGATGGTGGCGGTGCGTTTGGTGGAGGGGTGCATGCGCAATTCCCACCCGTGCGGGCGCAGCGCGGTATCGATGTCGATCATCCTGGCCCCGCACCCGGCGCGCACGACACCAGGGCGCTGCCATTCGATGCTGTCCAGGGCAGTCAAGTCCAGAAGAACGCCGCCTTCGAGCGGGACCGCCTGGCCGTAATTGCCGGTGCCGCCGCCGCGCGGGGTGAGCGCGATGCGATGGCGCACACAGGCGGCGACGATGCGCACCAGCTCGGCCTCGTCGCGCGGGGTGGCGACCAGCTCGGCGGATTTGCGGTTGAGCTGGGCCTTCAGCACCGGACTGTACCAGAAGAAATCACGGGATTTCTGTCGCACCAGCGCGGGGTCGGTTTCGATGAGGATGCCGTCGAGCTCGGCGCGCAGTGCCAGCAGCGTGGCCGGTGCGATCACAGCATCACCGACACATGGGCGGCGACGATCCGCCAGCCTTGTTCCATGCGGGCCCAGCTCTGGCTTTGCCGGCCGATGCGGGTGTCGCCGTCGCGCTGGTATTCGAGGTTGGTGGTGTCGAAGTCGCGGCCGTAGCAGGTGACCACGCAGCGCGTCACCCGGCGCGGGCCAGGGGCGGCGCGGCCGGCGCGAAATGCCGCGATCTGCTCGAACCCATAAAGGTTCTCGGTCACGCCGTAGCGCAGCGTGTGCGGGCTTTGCCAGAACAGCTCATCGAGGATGTCGACATCATTGCTCGCCAGCGCGGCCTCATAGCGGTCATGGGCGGCGGTGACCTCGGCCAGGATTTCGGGAATGTTGATCTGCATCGCGTGGCTCCGCTGGCGGTTTGGACATGGCCCATGGTGGCGGCATCGCGGTGCGATGTCAGCCCCGTGGGCGCGATGCATTTTTCGCGCCGCGCGCGTGCCGGCCGGCCGGTGCGGCCAAACCCGCCCGCGGCCATGGCAATCGCCCAAAATTCGACCATTGCGGATGCGCGTGGCTTGCGATTTTCATCTTCCTCGTCGCGCCGATGTCACGAAAATGTCGTGTTGCAGTGCCGCAATCATTGGCACGGCGCTTGCTGATCCGTTGACGAAATCGTGTGCCGGGTGGTTCCGGGCGCGCGGTCTCTGCGCCGCGCGCGGGCGGGCGTACCTGCAACATTCTTCAGAAGGATCGGTTCATGCTCCTCCAGCGCATCGCCCTTGCGGCGAGTTTCGCTTTGCTGGCCAACGCGGCGGTCGCGCAAGGGTTCAGCGACAACGAAGCCAGCTATCGCTATCAGCCGTTCTCGAAAGAGCCGGGCACCAACCGTGGCCAGGATATTCCGAAGAACATCCTGAACTTCACCCACGTCGATGCCGGAAAATATTACATCGACAATTTCTTCTATATGGACATCCTTCAGTCCAACCACGACGACCCGGCGAACGGCGCGGCCAACACCGGCGCCACCGAGGTCTATACCTTCTGGCGCGGCGATTTGAGCAACTCCAAGGTGTTCGGCGGCAATCTCGCGGTGCCGGGCTTCCTGCGCGACGTGACGCTTCAGGGCGGTGTCGATGGCAACACCAAGAACACCACATTCGCGCCCGAGAAGAAGGACATCGTCATCGGTCCGAATTTCCATTTCGATACGCCGGGGTTCTTCAACGCCGCCGTGCATTTCTACAAGGAATGGAATTATAACGGCATCGTCGGCAGGAGCGTGGATTTCAACCCTACCGCCGAGTTCGAGTTCGTCTGGCTGTATCCGCTCGACTTCACCGGCCTGCCGATGCGCCTTGAAGGCTTCACCAACGTGACGCTGCCCAAGGGCCGCGACGGGTTCGGCAACCAGACCGCCACCGAGATGCTGTTCCGCAGCCAGATCACGCTCGATGTGGGCGCGCTGTTCGACAAGCCGCATATCTATGACGCGTTCGTCGGCTATCAGTGGTGGATCAACAAGTTCGGCAACAACCACACGACCACCGTCGGCGCCTATGAGACCACGCCCTATTTCGGCGTGGGCGTGCATTTCTGAAAAAGCCTGATGCCATCGGGTCGGGTGCGAACACCCGGCCCGGTGCGCATTATTCGGGCGGTCGTGCGGCGGCCACGCCGGCGGCCTCCAACGACGCCGCCACCCGCAGCACCAGATCCTCGCGCCAGGGTGCGGCCGCGATCTGCACGCCCACCGGCAGGCGGCCAGGGGCGAACACCGGGGCGAGTGCCACCGGCAGCCCGATGAACGACAAGGGCTGTGTGTAGACACCGAGATTCGCGCGCAGCGGCACTTCCTGTTCGCCCAGCATGATGGTCTTTTGCCCGATCAGCGGCGCCGGACAGGGGGTGGCCGGGAACAGCACCACATCAAAGCGTTGAAAAATCTCGGCGCATCGCGCGGCGAACCAGCGCCGCATGCGCTGGGCGTGCTGCACCATCGCGGCGGGCAGCATGGCGCCGGCCAGAAAGCGATCGCGCGTGTCCGGGTCGAACCCGGCGGCGTGCGCGCGCAATCGTTGCAGATGCAGGGCCGAGCCTTCCGAGGCGGTGATCAGATAGGCGCTGGCACGCGCCTGCGCGACATGGGGAAATTCCACGATTTCCACCGCGCCGAGCGCGCGCGCGGCGGCATCGACCGCGGCGAGGCAGTCGGGTGCCGCGCCGGCGCGGAAATACCCGCCCGCCACCGCCACGCGCAGCCCCGCCGCGCCGCGACCCAGCAGCCCGGCCACCGGCTCGACCGGACGGGGTGTCTGCGCCGGATCGTCGGCGTCGGTGCCCTGCATCGCGTCATAGACGAGTGCCAGATCGGCGACGCTGCGCGCGACCGGGCCAAGATGATCCAGGCTCGCAACGAACGGGTAGGAGCCGGCGCGGCTGAGCCGGCCATAGGTCGGCTTCAGCCCGAAAATTCCGCAGAGTGCCGCGGGCACGCGGATCGAGCCGTTGGTGTCCGAACACAGCGCGATCGGCACCAGCCCGCCGGCCACCGCGGCGGCCGAGCCCGAGGACGAGCCGCCGGACATGCGCGCCAGATCGTGCGGATTGTGGCAGGCGCCGTCATGGGCGTTCTCGCCGGTGAAATCATAGGCGAATTCGCCCATGTTGAGCGCGCCGACCAGCACCGCGCCGGCGGCTTCGAGTTTGCGCACCAACGCGGCATCGCGCGCCGCCGGCGGGTCGGTCGCGGTCAATGCGGCGCCGGCGCGGGTGACCAGGCCCGCGATGTCGAACAGATTCTTCACCGCGAACGGCACGCCGGCGAGCGGGCCGACCGGTTTGCCGGCGGCGATGGCCGCATCGATCGCGGCGGCGGCGGCCAATGCGCGTTCGGTGGTGATCGCGGTGAAGGCGTTCAGCGCGGGATTGCCCGCATCGATCGCGGCGAGTGCCGCCTGCGTCACCGACAGCGCGCTCGTGCGGCCGGCGGCGACATTGGCGGCGATGGTGGTCGCGTCCGGCCAGCTCATCGCGCCAGGCCCTCGGGGCGGAACACCGGGGCGGGCTCGTCGTGCGGGCCGAGCGGGCCGTCCTCCAGCAGGGCGGCGGCGGTGAACAGCACGCGCAGATTGGTGGCAACCCCGGCGCGCCAGGCCGGATCGATGCTCAGCCCCAGCGCGGTCGCGCTGGCGGTGAGGAAGGCGTCGAGTGCATCATCGGTCATGGCTGGGACTATACATGCGGCGTGCCAGCGGTCACGCGCGGCACGTTGCTTGCTATTCTCGCGCACCAGCGCGGCTTGCTATCCTCGTGCACCCGCGCGGCTTGCTATCCTCGTGCACCAGCGCGCGTCGCAACAGGAGTCGCCCCGTGAGTCAGATCGTCGACGCCAGGCCCTTTGCCTATGAGTTCGCGCCCGAGCGTGCCGCGCTGGTGGTGATCGACATGCAGCGCGATTTCCTGGAGCCGGGGGGGTTCGGCGAAACGCTGGGCAACGATGTGGGGCTGCTGGCGCCGGCCATCGCGGGCACCGCGCGGCTGCTGCGCGCGGCCCGGGCGGCGGGGATGCTGATCGTGCACACGCGCGAATGTCACAGGCCCGATCTGTCGGATTGCCCGCCGGCCAAGCGCGGGCGCGGCGCGCCGTCGTTGCGCATCGGCGATGTGGGGCCGATGGGGCGCATTCTGATCGCCGGTGAGCCGGGGGCGGATATCATCCCCGCGCTCGCGCCGCTGGCCGGCGAGCTGGTGATCGACAAGCCTGGCAAGGGCGCGTTTCACGCCACCGACCTGCATGCGCTGCTTGGCGCGCGCGGCGTCACGCATCTGCTGTTCGCCGGCGTGACCACCGAGGTCTGCGTGCAGACCACCATGCGCGAGGCCAATGATCGCGGCTATGATTGCCTGCTGGTGGAAGACGCCACGGACAGCTACTTTCCCGCCTTCAAACAGGCGGTGCTGGACATGGTGCGGGCGCAGGGGGCGATCGTGGGGTGGACGGCGGACAGCCATCAGGTCGCGGCGGCGCTGCGGGCATGACCGACCCGATCGCGGCGGCCGAAGCGGCGATCGCGGCCGACCGCGCCTGCGCCGACCCGGCGATCTGGATCACCCGGCTGGCGGACGCCACGATCCGCGCGCGCGCCGCCGCCCTTGCCGCCGAGGGGCCGCAGGGCCGGCCGCTGTGGGGCGTGCCGGTGGCGGTGAAGGACAACATCGACATCGCCGGGCTGCCGACCACGGCGGCCTGTCCGGATTTCGCCACCGTGGCGGGCGCGCACGCGCCGGCGGTGGCGCGGCTGCTGGCGGCCGGGGCCAACATCATCGGCAAGACCAATCTGGACCAGTTCGCCACCGGCCTGGTGGGCGTGCGCAGCCCCTATGGCGTGCCGCGCAACCGGTTCGATCCGGACCGGGTGCCGGGCGGGTCGTCGTCGGGCTCGGCGGTGGCGGTGGCGGCCGGCATCGTGCCTTTGGCGCTGGGCACCGACACCGCCGGGTCGGGGCGGGTGCCGGCGATGTTTGGCAACATCGTCGGGCTGAAGCCCACGGTGGGCGCGATCCCGTCGCTGGGGGTGGTGCCGGCCTGCCGGTCGGTCGACACCATCTCGATCTTTGCCACCCATGTCGATTTGGCTCTCGCCGCGGCGCGTGCCATCGCCGGGCCGGAGGCGGCCGACCGCTACAGCCGCCGGCCGCCGTTCGACCATCTGCGGCGCGGCGGCGAGGGGCTGCGCGTCGCGGTGATCTATCCGCGGCCGATCTGCA
The DNA here is from genome assembly GCA_027323595.1 of Acetobacteraceae bacterium. Lineage (GTDB taxonomy): Bacteria > Pseudomonadota > Alphaproteobacteria > Acetobacterales > Acetobacteraceae > CAIVDX01. The sequence goes on from DAHWBL010000119.1 coordinate 8,062, forward strand.
CCGGGCCGGTCGCGGAGGTCTATGACAGGGTGGTGGCCGGGCTCGATGACGCCGAGCGGATCGACATCGCGCCGTTCCTGGCGATCGCGCGGCTGCTGTATGACGGGCCGTGGGTGGCCGAGCGCACCGCCGCCCTGGCGGGGTTTCTCGACGCCCATCCGGACTCCATCCTGCCCACCACACGGGCGATTCTGGAGGGTGGGCGGGCGCGTGGCGCGGTGGAGGCGTTCGACGGGTTTCATGCGCTGGCCGAGGCGCGCCGGCTGGCCGACCAGCTTTTTGCCCGTTGCGACGCGCTGCTGCTGCCCACCGCGCCGGGCACGCCGAGCCTGGCCGAACTGGCGGCCGACCCGATCGGGCCGAACAGCTGGCTCGGCAGCTACACCAATTTCGTCAATCTGTGCGATCTGGCCGGCTGGGCGGTGCCGGCGGGGATGGATGGGCAGGGGTTGCCGGCCGGGGTGTGCCTGCTGGGTCCGGCCTGGAGCGAGGGGCGGCTGGCCGGGCTCGCCGACCGCATCCATCGCGCCCATGCCGGGCGGATCGGCGCCACCGACCAGCCACTGCCGCCCGCGGCGCCGCCCGCGCCGCTGGGCCCCGATGAGATCGCGCTGTTCTGTATCGGTGCGCATATGGAGGGGTTGCCGCTGAACCGGGCGATCACCGGGCGCGGCGGGCGCAAGCTGCGGGTGGCGGCGACGGTGGCCGAATACCGGCTGTTCGATCTGGGCAACCGGCCGGGGCTGCTGCATGCGCCGGGGCAGGGCGGGGCGATCGAGGGCGAGGTGTGGGCGCTGCCGGCGGCGGCCATCGGGCCGGTGCTGGCCGAGGTGCCGCCGCCGCTGGGCTTCGGCACGGTGCGGCTGGAGGACGGGCCGTGCCTGGGGTTTCTCGCCGAGCCGTCGGGGCTTGCCGAGGCGGCGGAGATCACGGCACTGGGGGGCTGGCGGGCGCTGCTCAAGCGGCGGGCCGGGTGATCATGTGCTGACTTTGCTGGCACAACGGTTGCACACTTCGCACCACACGCAGCACAGGCGCACCCATGGCTGACGACGCCCACCACGCACCCGGCCCGTTCGATGGCCCCGGCCTGTTCCATGGCTACGACCATGGCGGATTTTTCTGCGAGCTGTTCAGCCGCATCGCCACTGACCCCGCCGCGGCGCTGATCCATCAGCGGCTGTGCGCGATGGACCCGGCCGACCTCGCGCGGCGCGCCGCGGTGGCCGAGGCGGAGCTGTATGCGCTGGGCATCACCTTCACCGTCTATTCCGACAAGGACACGATCGACCGCATCCTGCCGTTCGACCTGATCCCGCGCGTCATCGCCGCCGGCGAGTGGGACGTGATCGAGCGTGGTGTGCGCCAGCGGGTGGCCGCGCTCAATCATTTTCTGTGGGACATCTATCACGGGCAGAAAATCCTGCGCGACGGGGTGGTGCCGGCGGGGCTGGTGCTGGGCAACCCGAATTATCGCCCCGAGATGGTCGGGCTCGACGTGCCGGGCGGGATCTATGTGCATGTCTGCGGCACCGACATCGTGCGCGACCATGAGGGCAGGTTCCTGGTGCTGGAGGACAATGCGCGTACCCCGTCGGGCGTGTCCTACGTGATCGAGAACCGGCATATGATGCAGCGGGTGTTCTCCGACCTGATGGAGGGGCTCGATATCGCGCCGGTGGGCAATTACGGCATGAAGCTGCAACAGGCGCTGGCCGGCATCGCGCCCTCGCGCGGGTCCGAGCCGCAGGTGGTTCTGCTGTCGCCTGGCATCTACAACTCCGCCTATTTCGAGCACATCTTTCTTGCCCGCGAGATGGGCGTGCCGCTGGTCGAGGGGCGGGACCTGGTGGTGGAGGACGGGCGGGTGTGGATGCGCACCACCGCGGGGCTCGCGCCGGTGGATGCCATCTATCGCCGGCTCAATGACGATTTTCTCGACCCCGACGTGTTCCGCCCCGACAGCCAGCTTGGCGTGCGCGGGCTGATCGATGTGTGGCGCAACGGCCGGGTGGTGGTGGCCAACGCGGTCGGCACCGGGGTCGCCGACGACAAGGCGATCTATGCCTACATGCCGCGCATCATCCGCTATTACCTGTCCGAGGAGCCGATCCTGGCCAATGTGCAGACCAACATCTGCGCCGAGCCGGAGGGGCTGGCCTATACGCTGGACCATCTGCATGAGCTGGTGACCAAGCCGGTCGGCGAATCGGGCGGCTATGGGCTGATCGTGGGGCCGCATGCCAGCCAGGCGGAGCTGCAACAGTTTCGCGCGCAACTGCTCGCCGACCCGGCCAACTATATCAGCCAGCCGATGATCCGCCTGTCGGTGGCGCCGACCCTGTGCGAGGGCGTGCTGTCGCCGCGCCATATCGATCTGCGGCCGTTCGCCATCACCGGGCGCGACAGCTGGGTGTTGCCGGGCGGGCTGACGCGGGTGGCGCTGCGCGCCGGCTCGCTGGTGGTGAACAGCTCGCAGGGCGGCGGCTCCAAGGATACGTGGGTGCTGCGGTGAGGGGAGCGCGCCGATGAGCGAGACGCTGGAGCCGAGCCCCGGGCGCTATCTGCTGTCGCGCTATGCGGAGTCGATGTTCTGGCTCGCCCGCTACATGGAGCGGATCGAGAATCTGGCGCGTCTGCTGGACGTGACCGAGACCTTCGTGCGCACCGGCGGCACCAGCTCGGGCTGGCTGTCGATCGTGCAGATCAACGCCGATGTGGAGCGGTTTTTCGCCCGCGCCGAGCGCGCCGACCATGAATCCGTGGTGCGGTTCTATGTGCTGGACCGGGAGAACCCGACCTCGATCATGGCCTCGATCGCGGCGGCGCACGAGAACGCGCGCACGCTGCGGCCGCTGATTTCCACCGAGATGTGGTCGCAGATCAATGTGTTCCATCGCGAGCTGCGGGCGCTGACCCCGGCCGACACCACGCCGGCCAGGCTGTCGCGGCTGTGCGACCAGTTGAAACAGAGCTGCCAGACGCATGCGGGCATCACCGCCGGCACGCTGTTTCGCGACCAGGCGTGGAATTTCTACACGCTGGGCCGGTTCATGGAGCGCGCGGACCAGACGACGCGGCTGGTGGACATCAAATACCACACGCTGCTGCCCTCGGCCGACGATGTCGGCACCGCCATCGATCTCAGCCAGTGGCATGCGCTGCTGCGCGCGGCGGCGGGGTATCATGCGTTTCGCCGGGTCTATCCTTCGGGCATGACACCGGCCTCGGTGGCCGGTTTTCTGCTGATGAACCACTCGTTCCCGCGGTCGCTGGTGCTGTGCGTGGAGCAGTTGCGCGCCCAGTTGGGGCAGTTGCGCTCCGGCCATGGGCTGCGCGCGACCGAGGCGGAGGAGATCGTCGATGACCTGCGCGCGGCGCTGATCGCGCAGTCGATCGACACGGTGATCGGGCTGGGGCTGCATGAGTTTCTGGACTGGGTGCAGCGCCGGCTGATCAGCACCTATGGCGCCATCGCCGATGCGTTCTGGCGGGCCCCGGGCGAGGCAGATGGCGCGGCCGGGGCGGAGTCGGGGCAGGGGCAGAGCCAGGCGTGAGCCGGGTTCGCCGGGGCGTCACAATCCTGGCGTGTAAACCTAACCTGTGCGTCACGCCAAACCTGCAACTATCGGTATCATGCCGGGGGGCGGGGTGGGCCGGGAGGTTCGCGGCGGGCGCCCGGCGGCGGGTGGAGCGTTGCGGCCCTGAGTAGAATTACGCAGGTTTTCCACGGGTTTGCGGGAGATGATCGGGGGCGAGCGGTGGCGTGGTGGTCGAGGAGATCGAAATGAGTATCAAAGCGGACCGCTGGATTCGGCGTATGGCTGAAGAACACGGCATGATCGAGC
>DAHWBL010000127.1 GCA_027323595.1 Acetobacteraceae bacterium
TCGGCGGCCAGCGCGAGGGCCTTGTCTTTTGTTGCATCGACCATGGTTTCGCCTTTGCCCGCTGTGGATTCTGTGTCGTGGAACCTGGAAAAATCGATCGCACGGCTGCCGTCATCGAGCCAGCCCAATATGTCGGCGAAGCGATGCCCCCAGCGAATATCCTCCGCCCCCCAGCTATGGCGGGCGTGCACCGTGAGTGACATTGTTTCGTCGATTCCCGTGACGGAAACAACAAACTCCGCAGCCTCGCTGGCCAGGCTCGCGGCCGAGGCGCCATATAGCGGGCTTGACGGCGTGATCGGGTGCATCACCGTGAAGGTCAGCGCGAACACCGGCGAGGCGGCGCGCGACAGCGCCAGGTCGTGAAACCGGCGCATCACCTCGCCCTCGGCGGTGACCTCGTCGCGCAGCAGCGACAGGCTGACCTGCGCCTGCAATATCTGGTTGCGCCGCTGGTTGGCCATGCGCAGCATCAATGTCGGCTGGCCGTCGCGCGGGGCAACCACCAGCACCCGGCTGAACAGCACCCGCGCGGTGGGGCGCGAGAAACGCGCGAACATCAGCCCGGTGGTCAGCGCGAGCAGGGTCAGGCCAAAGAGAGTCTCGACCGTGACAAGAAGATTCGCATACAGGCCGGCCGGCACCATGCCGCCATAGCCGATGGTGGCGATGGTCTGCACGGAAAAAAAGAAGGCGTCGGAAAAGGCGCCTGGCCGGGCGTTGGCGATGGCGCCCGGATCGAGCAGATACAGGCCGGCGAACACCACGTTGATGGCCAGATACAGCCCGGCGAACACCGCGAGAAACAGTGGCCAGGAGATGGTCAGCGCCAGATGATACAGGTCGCGCGCCGGATGATCGCGCAGCCCGACGCGGCGGATCGCCGGGCCGCGGCTGACCATCCGGGCCGGCCGGGCATTGGCGGGGCGCTGATAGCGCACATCGGGCGGGGGCCTGGCCATGGCCTGTTCTAGCGCGGCGCGGGCGGGCTGGCGATGCGCCCGCCGGGCATCGGCGCGGGCACGCCGGTGGTGGTGGGCAGGCTGATCGGCAGGAAGCGGGCGGTGCGCACCGCCAGATAGGCGAAACATTGCGCCTCCAGCGCGTCACCGTCCCAGCCGACCGCCTCGACCGGGGCGACCGGGCACGGCATGGCGGCGGAAAGGGCTGCCATCAGCGCGCGGTTGTGCCGCCCGCCGCCGGCGACCAGCAGCCGGCCCGGCCGGCCGGGTAGGGCGGTGGCGGCGACCGCGCCGGCGGTGAAGGCGGCGAGGGTGGCCGCGCCATCCTGGGTGGACAGCCCGTCCAGCCGGGTAATGGCGGCGGCGAAATGCTGGCGGTCGAGGGATTTGGGTGCCGGTCGGGCGAAATACGGGTCGGCCAGCAGGGCGGCGAGGAGGGATCGGTCGGCCCGCCCGGCGGCGGCCAGCGCGCCGTCCTGGTCGCAGTCCTGGCCGGTGCGGGCGCGCACCCAGTCATCGATCAGGGCGTTGCCGGGGCCGGTGTCACAGGCGAGCAGGGCGCCGTCCGGGCCGATCCAGGTGAGGTTGGCCACGCCGCCCAGATTGAGCACCAGCAGCGGCCGCTCGGGCAGTGCCGCGGCCAGTGCTGCGTGAAAAATCGGCACCAGCGGCGCGCCCTGGCCACCGGCGGCGACATCGGCGGTGCGGAAATCATGTGCCACCGGAAGGGATGTTGCCGCGGCGAGCCAGGCGGCGTCGGCCAGTTGCCAGGTGCGGCGGGCGTGGGGGGCGTGCAGAACGGTCTGGCCGTGCAGGCCGATGATGTCGGCGGGGCAGCCCAGGGCCCGCACCGCGGCCAGATGCACCTGCATCAGTGAAGCGGTGGCGGTGCGGACCGTGGCGGCGTCCGGGGCGAGGCGGGGGGCGTCGGCGATGATGGCGCGCAGGCGGGCGCGCAGTTCGTCGGGATATGGCAGGGTCAGGCGCGGGCCGAGGGCGGTGATGGTCACCCCGTCGGTCTGGACCCAGGCGGCATCGACGCCATCGAGCGAGGTGCCGCTCATCAGCCCGATGGCGCGCAGAGGTTTTCCCGCCGCCGCCGGCATGCTACCGCACGGCCCTTCCACAGCAGCGATCCGATCATGCTCCAAAGTCCGTTCCTCATCGAAGCCCACGCGCGGGGCTATGTGTTTCAGTGCACCGACGAGGCGGCGCTGGACGCCGCGCTGTGCGCGGGGGTGGTGTCCGCCTATATCGGCTTCGACTGCACCGCCGACTCGCTGCATGTCGGGCACATGATGCAGATCATGCTGCTGCGGCTGTTGCAGCGCCATGGGCATCGGCCGGTGGCGCTGATGGGTGGGGGCACCACGCGGATCGGCGACCCGTCCTTTCGCGAGGAGGCGCGGCAGTTGCTGGATGACGCGCAGATCGCCGCCAACATGGCCGGCATTCAGCGCAACATCGCGCCGTTCCTGCGCTTTGGCGATGGTCCGGCGGACGCGATCATGGCCAACAACGCGGACTGGCTGGACCGGCTGGGCTATATCGAGCTGCTGCGCGAGGTGGGGCCGCATTTTTCGGTCAACCGGATGCTGAGCTTTGATTCGGTGCGCTCCCGGCTGGAGCGCGAGCAGGGGCTGACGTTTCTTGAGTTCAACTATTCTATTTTGCAGAGCTATGATTTTCGCGAGCTGAACCGTCGGCATGGCGTGCTGTTGCAGATGGGCGGGTCCGACCAGTGGGGCAACATCGTCTCCGGCGTGGAGCTGGTGCGCCGGACTGACCAGCGCCAGGTGTTCGGGCTGACCGCGCCGCTGATCACCACCAGCTCGGGCGCGAAGATGGGCAAGACCGCGAAGGGCGCGGTGTGGCTGTCGGGTGAGCGGCTGTCGGCCTACGAATATTGGCAGTTCTGGCGTAACACCGAGGATGGCGATGTCGGCCGGTTCCTGCGGTTCTTCACCGAGCTGCCGCTCCATGAGATCGACCGGTTGGCGGCGCTGGACGGGGCGGCGCTGAACGAGGCGAAGAAGATATTGGCGACCGAGGCGACCGCGCTGTGCCATGGGCGGGCGGCGGCGGAGCAGGCGGGCGAGACGGCGCGGCGGGCGTTCGAGGCGGGTGAGGCGGCGGAGAGCCTGCCGGGGTTCGCGGTGGCGCCCGAAGCACTCGCGGCCGGGATTCCGGCGTTTCGGCTGTTCACCGAGGCCGGGCTCGCGGCCTCCAACGGCGAGGCGCGGCGGCTGATCCGCGGCGGCGGGGCGCGGGTGAACGATGAGCGGCTGAGCGACGAGGCCAGGCTGATCGGCGCCGATGATCTGCGCGATGGGGCGATCAAGCTGTCGGCGGGGCGCAAGCAGCATGTGCTGGTGCGGCCGGGCTAATAGTTTCGATATCGAACGATTGCTTCACGTGAAGCAAAGCGATGTTTGCGGATGCGCAAGATTGCTTCACCTGAAGCAATGGAGAAGTTTTTAGAGTATTTCGGCGGATTTTTGTTGCGGCAGTCGTTGTTTGGAGTTTCGTGCCTCATTCACGACAGGCCGTATCCCGCCCCACAAGGACGCCCTGCTCGCCTATCTGACGCAGTCGGCCGCCTATTATGCCCTGATAATCCCAGTGGTTGAGTTCGTCCTGGCTCGTCCCCCCGGCTATGCCTGCGTCATCGCCTGGGCCGTTCTGGTTTTCATTGGCCCCGCCTTCATCGGCTTCTTGCTTGGGCTGAATGCCCGCTACGGCTTCACTCGCACCTTCCTCGGATGGCTCGGGCCTGGAATGGCTCGGGTTGTCGACCGTTCACGTGATGCCGGCGGCATTTTGCGGATGGGCTGATCGCATGATCGGCAAATCGTGGGGGCAGGTTTCTAAGTATCCTTTTTATATCAATCCGTTGTGTCCTAAAAGAGGATCGGGGGAATGATCGGCAATTTGGGCGCAACGACGGCGGAGTTATGTTATAGGGACTTGATGTTTTCGTAATCAGAGATCGGCAATGACGATGTCCGTTGAGTCTCTGTTCCGGATCGAGCCGTGTCTGCTGGACGACATGACCGCCGAGATTGTCGATCTGGTCGCTGCCGTTTTCCGCAGACCTGACTGTCCATCGGCATCGACATTGAGGAAGAGCCTAGCCGAGCCGCAATTTCACGGTCGTGCCGAGAAATTCCGCATCGGCCTGTGCTGGAGGGAAATGCGCTCGCTATCGTTTGCTCGATTTTTTGGCTAATTTTGATGTACGGCGCCGTTCGTGCCGGTTTGGCGGGAATGCATGATCGGTGCGATGGGGCGGTGCGTAGTTTTGGCTCCCAGGGTGTTTTTTTGCTGTGGTCATTTCGTTGGCAGGTAGGATATTTCTCAGTGCCTCGTAAATCTCTTGTTTAATAACGTTGTCGTTGAGAATCACGTCCGTCTGTTTTGAAATCATTTGAGTTTGGTTAATCAAGTCAGAATGGGCTTGTTCTGTGGATGAATCCGCTGAGTATGCCGTATACAGGTTGATAAGGAAGATGAGAATGGTTAATAGAAGGGTTAGTCCGTTACTGTTCGTGTTGGCGAATTCAAGCAACGTGGCAAACGTTGG
>DAHWBL010000147.1 GCA_027323595.1 Acetobacteraceae bacterium
AGCTGCTGGGCGGGCGTCGCGCCATCGCCACCATGTGCATCGGCGTCGGCCAGGGCATCGCGGCCTTGATCGAGAAGGTCTGACCGCGGGCGCATATTGCCAGCGGCGCCCGCCCGCGCGAGGCTGCCCCTCCACCAGCCAAGCCGTCCGGCCGCGGCTGGAGCGTGATGACCGAAGGTGGACTCACACGTAGGTCTGAATCACGCGATAAAACAACGCGCCGGAGCAGGATGCCTTCTCCCGTCGGAAGGCATCCTGCTCCGGTGGCGGGAGGAACAACGATGTCGAAAGCCGTCAGGCTGGCGCATGGCGCCTTCGGCCGCGTGGCGCTGCTGGACATGGACGAATCGCTGGTTCGCCACGCCCATCCGCATTGCCATGTGCTGATCAAGGCGCGTGGCGCGGACACGCGCTTTGCCGTGCACGACCGGCAGGCGCGTCTGGGCGACGACAACGCCGTGCTGATCAACGCCTGGGAGCCGCACGCCTACGTGCACGACCAGGCCCGTCCGCGCACCACCATATTGGCCTTGTATGTCGAGCCCGCCTGGCTGTCCGCATTCCGGCCGAACTGGGCGGCAAGTGCGGGGCCGGGGTTTTTCACCCATGACGCGGGCGGCCTCACCGCGCGGCTGCGGGGCCTCGCGGATTCGCTGGTCGAGCTGATGCTGGCCGAGCCGGCCGCCGGCGCCGCCCAGCAGGCGCTGCTCGCCGATCTGATGGTCGGCGTGATCGAGCGCTTCGCCGACTGGCGCGGGGTCGGTGCCGACTGCCATGTCGATTGGCGGGTTCGCCGCGCCATCACCACCATGCGCGCCGACCCCGCGAACCTGCCCGACATGGCCGCGCTGGCGCGCGCCTCTGGCCTGTCACGGGCGCATTTCTTCCGGCTGTTCTCCCAGGCCACCGGCCTCGCGCCGCGCATGTTCGCCAACATGCTGCGGCTGGAATCCGCGATGGCCGAGGTGATGGGCGGCGGCCGCAGCATGGCCGAGGTCAGCGACGAGCTGGGCTTCAGCGCGCCGGCGCATTTCACCCGGTTTTTCCGCGACCACGCCGGCGCCGCGCCCTCGGAGTTCCGCGCCGTCGCCAGGCTGCACGCCGCCGCGTGATCGGTTTTGGATACTCTGGGGTAACCGCCCCGCCCGCCGCGCGCGATATGGCGCAGCGATGACCTGGTCCCACCGCTGATGCTCGATCTCGGCACCTCCCTGCTCGCCTCGGTGGCGCGCGACCCCGGCGCGCTCGCGCTGGTCGATGGCGATCTGCGGCTGGAGTACCGGTCCTGGTTCGCGCGCATCTGCGCGGTCGCGCACGGGCTGGGCCTGCGCCCTGGCGAGCATCTGCTGAGCCTGCTGCAAAACCGTGCCGAGGCCGCCACCCTGCATTGGGCCTGCCAACTCGCCGGCGTCATCATGACCCCGCTGAACTGGCGCGCCACCGCCCAGGACCTCGATTTCTGCCTCGCCGATTCGGGCGCGCGCCTGCTGGTCTATGAAGACGCCGCCGCCGAGGCGGTCGCCGATTCCGCGCTGGCGGGCTCGGTCGGTCGCATCCGCGTCGGTAGCCCGGCGGCGGGCGAGGGCGATTTCGCCGCGATGATGGCAGCCTCCGCCCCGGAGATGGCGCCGCGCGCCACCGCCGAGGACTGGTCGCTGATGCTCTACACCTCGGGCACCACCTCGCGCCCCAAGGGCGTGCCGCGCCGGCACCGCATGGAACGCGCCGCCGCCATCGCCCATGTCGCGCAGAACCTCTATCGCCGCGGTGAGCGCACGCTGGGCGTGATGCCGCTGTATCACACCATGGGCGTGCGCTCGCTGCTGTCCATGTCGCTGATCGGCGGCTGCTTCGTGTGCCTGCCGCGTTTCGACCCCGCCGCCGCGCTTGCATTGATCGCGCGTGAGCGCATCAGCAATCTGTATCTGGTGCCCACGCTCTATCACGATCTGGTGCATCACCCCGATTTCGCCGCCACCGACATCGCCAGCGTGCGCCGGCTGGGGTTCGCCGGCGCGCCGATGACCGACGGGCTACTGCGCCAGTTGCAGCAGGCGTTCCGCCCCGAGCTGTTCGTCAATCACTACGGTAGTTCGGAGGTCTACACCTTCAGCATCAACGACGACGCCCCGGCCAAGCCGGGCTGCGCCGGTCGCGCGGGCATCAACCAGATGCTGCGGGTGATCGCGCTGGGCGCCGCCGACCCCGCCCGCATCGCGCCACCCGGCACCGAGGGCGAGGTTGCGGTGCTGCTCGCCGGCGACGAGGCGTTCGAGGGCTACTGGAACCGCCCCGACGCCGACGCGCGCGCCCTGCGCGATGGCTGGTACCTCACCGGAGATACAGGCTACATCGACGAGGATGGTGATCTGTTCGTCACCGGGCGGGTCGATGACATGATCATCACCGGCGGCGAGAACGTCTCGCCGGTCGAGGTGGAAAGCTGCCTGTCGCTGCACCCCGCGGTGGGCGAGGTCGCGGTGGTCGGCCTGCCCGATGCGCGCTGGGGCAAAATCGTCACCGCCTTCATCAAGCCCGCCGGGCCGGTCGACGAAGCCGAGCTGGACCGGTTCTGTCGCGGCTCGGGTCTGGCGAATTTCAAGCGTCCGCGGCGTTTCATCTTCGTCGAGGAACTGCCAAAATCGCCCGTCGGCAAGCTGCTTCGCCGCAAGCTGGTCGAGGCCGACTGGCCCGGCGTCCCCACATCCCCCAGCCAGGATCGCACCCCATGACCAGCACCACCAGCCTCGACGGATTTCGCATCGAGATCGACGCCGACAACGAACGCGGCGACATCGTTCTGGATCGCCCGCCCTTCAACACCATCTCGATGCCCCAGCGCGACCAGTTGCGCGCCGCCTTCGAGACGCTCGATGCCGACGAACGGGTGCGCGTGATCGTGCTGCGCGCGACCGGCGAACATTTTTCTTCCGGTGGCTACATCAAGGGATTCATCGAGGCGACGCCCGAGCACGTCTCCAAACTCGCCTGGAACATCGCCGCCCCGGCGCGCTGCGCCAAGCCGGTGATCGCGGCCAATCGCGGCTATGCCTTCGGCGTCGGCTTCGAGATTTCGCTCGCTTGCGATTTCCGCCTCGCCTCGCACACCACCTTCTACGCCCTGCCCGAACAGAAGCTCGGCCAGATTCCCGGCTCGGGCGGTTCGGCGCGCCTGCAAAAGATCGTTGGCATCACGCGCACAAAAGACATCGTCATGCGCTCGCGCCGGATCAGCGCGCAACAGGCCTATGATTGGGGCATCGCCACCGAGATCGTGCCCGACACCGAGCTGGAAGCCGCCACCGCGGCCCTGGTGGCCGAGCTGCGCGGATTTTCGCCGCTGGCGCAGCGCACCGCCAAGAAGCTGCTGAACGACACCGAGGACGCATCGCTGTCGATCGCCATCGAGCTGGAGGGCCATTGCTACAGCCGGCTGCGTTCGTCGGAGGATTTCCGTGAGGGGGTCAGCGCCTTTCACGAAAAGCGTCCGCCGGCCTTCAAGGGTCTTTGAGCATGCCGCCCGCCGCCGACCTGCGCGCCTGGCTCGATCATCTGGCCGCCCATGACCGCCTCGCGGTGGTGCGCCCCGGCGTGGGGCTGCGCCATGAGCTCGCCGCCATCGCCAAGCGCCTCGATGGCGAGCGCGCGACATTCTTCCCGCGCCCCGGCGGGCACGACATCGCCGTGGTCTCCGGCCTGCTCGGCGCGCGCGCCTGGATCGCCGATGCGATGGGCGTGCCCGAGGCACAGATCCTCGACCGCTTCGCCGAGGCCGCCGCCAACCCGCTGCCCTGGGCCGAGATCACCGACGCGCCGGCGCAGCAGGTGGTGCATGAAACCGTCGATCTGTACAAGCAATTGCCGGTGCCCACCCACAACGAGCTGGACAGCGGCGCCTATGTCAGCGCCGGCCTGCTGATCGCGCGCAACCCGCGCACCGGGGTGCAGAACGTCTCCATCCATCGCTGCCAGGTGAGCGCGCCCGACGAACTCGGCATTCTGCTTCTGCCCCGCCACACCAACGCATTTTTCGAAGAAGCCGAACAGCGCGACGAGCCGCTCGAGGTCGCGGTGGTGATCGGCGTGGACCCGCTCACCCTGCTCGCCTCGCAGGCGATCGCGCCGCTCGATCACGACGAGCTCGAAATCGCCGGCGCGCTGCACGGCGCCCCGCTCGAAGTGGTGCGCTGCCTCACCAGCCAACTGCGTGTGCCCGCCCACGCCGAGATCGTGCTCGAAGGCCGCATCCTGCCCAGGGTCCGCGCGCCGGAGGGACCGTTTGGCGAGTTTCCTCAATATTACGGTGAACGCGCCGACCGCCATGTGCTGAAACTGGACCGGCTGACGCACCGCCGCGATGCCATTTTCCACACCATCATCGGCGGCGCCAACGAGCATCTGCTGCTCGGCGCCATCCCGCGCGAGGCGACCCTGCTCGGCCATCTGCGCCGCTCCTTCCCCTCGGTGCTCGATGTGCATCTGTCGATGGGCGGCGTCGGGCGCTATGTGCTCTATGTGCGCATGCGTCCCCGCCAGCCCGGCGAAGCCAAGAACGTCATCGCCGGCGCCTTCGCCGGTCATTACGATCTGAAAACCGTCATCGTGGTCGATGAGGACGTCGATATTCACGACCCGCGCGAGGTGGAATGGGCGGTGACGACGCGCTTCCAGGCGGATCGCGATCTGGTGCTGATCGCCAACGCCCAATGCTCGAAGCTCGACCCCTCCACCCGCGACGGGCTCGGCGCCAAGCTCGGCTTCGACGCCACCGTGCCGCTCGATGCCCCGCCGGCGCGCTTTGTGCGCATCCGCGTGCCCGGGCAGGACAGCGTCGATCTCGACCAGGCGCTCGACGCCCAGGCCGGCAGCAACTGGCGCGCCCGCGCCTGACCACGTAATGAGACGTAAGGGTAACCACCGGCCGGTTGTTCGCGCGCAGACAAGGACAAAGCCGACGCAGCACTGACAGGGAGCGCCATGTCCGCCGCCACCGACGACCCCATCGCAGGGGTCAGCCAACGCCAGATGGTCATCGCGGTCATGGCGTCCTCGCTCGGCTGGGCGCTGGATCTGTTTGATCTTTTCATCCTTTTATATGTCGCCCCGATCATCGGGCGGCTGTTCTTCCCCTCCGACGTGCCCACCCTGTCGCTCGCCGCGGTCTATGCCTCCTTCGCCGTCACCCTGCTGATGCGCCCGGTGGGCTCGGCCCTGTTTGGTTCGTACGCGGATCGCAACGGCCGCAAGGGCACGATGATCGTCGCCGTGGTCGGTGTGGGTGTGAGCACCGCGGCCTTCGGGGCGCTGCCCACGATCCAGCAGGTCGGCATCGCCGCGCCGATCATTTTTCTTCTCCTGCGCCTGATGCAGGGGATCTTCGTCGGCGGCGTGGTCGCCGCCACGCACACCATCGGCACCGAATCGGTGCCGGCGCGCTGGCGCGGGGCGATGTCGGGGCTGATCGGCGGCGGCGGCGCGGGCATCGGCGGGCTGCTGGCGTCGATCGTCTATCTGATCACCTCCGAACTGTTCCCCGGCGAGGCGTTTGGCGTGTGGGGCTGGCGGGTGATGTTTTTCTCCGGAATCCTCAGCGCGGTGCTGGGGGTTTTCATTTTCAACAGCCTGGAGGAATCGCCCGTGTGGGCCGCGCTGAAGCGGCGCAAGGCGGCGGCCGGCGGCGCGGTCATCGAATCACCGCTGCGCACCCTGGTCTCGCGGCAATGGCGCGGTGTGTTCGCGCTCAACCTGCTGCTCAGCACCGGCGGCGGCGCCGGCTATTACCTCACCTCGGGCTATCTGCCGACCTTCCTCAAGGTGGTGAACGGCATCCCCAACCGCGAGGCATCGCTGATCCTGATCGGGTGCAGCCTGGTGGCCATCGTCTCGGCGCTGTCGGTCGGCCATCTGAGCACCTTCTGGGGGCGGCGGCGCACCTTCATCACCGTGGGCGTGATCAGGCTGGTGTTCGCGCCCTTCATCTTCACCCTGCTCGCCGGCGCCGGAACCGATCTCAGCGCCGTCGTGTGGATCGCGGTGTTCGTGGTGTTCCTGGGCAACGGCACCTACGCGCCATTGCTGATCTTCCTCAATGAGCGCTTCCCCACCGCGCTGCGCTCCACCGGCACCGGGCTGTCGTGGAACATCGGCTTTGCCATCGGCGGCATCATGCCCACCTTCGCCTCGCTCGCCGCCCCCACCACGGCAGCACTGCCGACCACGCTCGGCTGGTTCCTGCTGGCCATGTCGGTGCTGTTCCTGGCCGGTGCGCTGCTCTCGCCGGAGACCAACGGCGACCTCACCTGATCAACCTGTGGCTGCCGTGATGAGACATTTTGGTAACCGCTGGTTTCGACAACGTGCGACAAGCGCCATGACAGGCGTCCAGATGAAACAATGAAGGGAAGCGAAATGTCCAGCAGCACCGGCGAATTGGAGGGCGTCAGCCGCCGGCAGATGGCCACGGCGATCATCGCCTCGCTGCTCGGCTGGTCGCTTGATCTGTTTGACCTGTTCATCCTTTTGTATGTCGCGCCGATCATCGGCAAATTGTTCTTTCCCTCCGATGTGCCCACCCTGTCGCTCGCCGCCGTCTATGCGTCCTTCGCGGTGACGGTGCTGATGCGCCCGGTCGGCTCGGCGCTGTTTGGCCCGTTCGCGGACCTGCATGGCCGCAAGGGCGCGATGATCGTCGCGGTCATCGGCGTGGGTGTCACCACCGCGAGCCTCGGCGCGTTGCCGACCATCGAGCAGGTCGGGATGCTGGCGCCGGTGCTTTTCCTCATGTTGCGGCTGGTGCAGGGAATTTTCGTCGGCGGCGTGGTCGCGGCCACGCACACCATCGGCACTGAATCGGTGCCGGTGCATTGGCGCGGCGCGCTGTCCGGGCTGGTCGGCGTTGGCGGCGCGGGCATCGGCGGTGTGCTCGCCTCGATCGTCTATCTGATCACCGCCGAGATCTTCCCCGGCGACCAGTTCGCCGTATGGGGCTGGCGGGTGATGTTCTTTTCGGGAATCCTCAGCGCGGTGCTCGGTGTTTTCGTGTTCGCCAGCCTGGAGGAATCGCCGGTGTGGGCCGCGCTCAAGCGCCGCGCGGCGGCTGCCGGCACGGTGACGGTGGCAGCACCGCTGCGCACCATGTTCTCAAAGCCCTGGCGCGGCCTGCTGGTGGCCAACGTGCTGCTGTGCATCGGCGGCGGCGGCCGCTACTACATCACCTCGGGCTATCTGCCGACCTTCCTCAAGCTGGTCAGCAAGGTTCCCAACCGCGACGCCTCGCTGATCCTGATCGGCTGCAACCTCGTCGCCATCGCCGCCTCGCTGATCATGGGCCATCTCAGCACCTTCTGGGGGCGGCGGCGGGTGTTCATCATCACCGGCCTGCTGCGGCTGGTGCTGCTGCCGCTGTGCTATTTCGCCATGGCGCGCGCCGGCGGCGATATCTGGCAACTGGTGATGTATGCGGTGGTGCTGGTGTTCCTCGCCAACGGCTCGTTCGCGCCGCTGCTGATCTACCTCAACGAGCGTTATCCCACCGCCATGCGCTCCACCGGCACCGGTGTTTCGTGGAACATCGGCTTCGCGATCGGCGGCATGATGCCCACCTTCGTCTCGCTCGCCTCGCCGACCACCCAGGACCTGCCGGCCGGGCTCGCCTGGTTCTCCGTCGGGCTCGCCGCGATCTTCCTGCTCGGCGCGTTCATCTCGCCCGAAACCAACCGCGACCTGGGATAGAGCGTGATGACCGAAGGTGGCGTCACACGCAGGTCTGAATCACGCGATCAAACGAGCAGCTAGAGCAGGCTGCCTTCGCCTGTCGGAAGGCATCCTGCTCTAGCTTGCAGGCGCGGGCGCTCAGCCCGCCACCTGCTCCACCGCCACCACCTCGGGCACGTAGTGCTTGAGCATGTTCTCGATGCCGTATTTCAGCGTCGCCGTGGAGCTTGGGCAACCGCTGCACGACCCCTGCATGTGCAGCTTCACGATGCCGTCGCGAAAGCCGCGAAACACGATGTCGCCGCCATCACCCGCGACCGCCGGGCGCACCCGCGTATCCAGCAGTTCCTTGATCTGCTCGACGATCTCGCGATCCTCCTCGGCCACGTCCTCGACCGCCGCCGCGCCCTGGCCGTCGATCACCGCCAGCCCGGACATGAAATGATCCATCAGCGCGCCCAGCACCCGCGGGCGCAGCCCGGCCCAGTGCGCGTCATCGGATTTGGTCACCGTTACGAAATCGCTGCCCAGGAACACCCGCTCCACCCCGCCGAGCGCGAAGATCGCGCCAGCCAGCGGCGAGCGCGCGGCGGTGTCAGGCGCGGCGAAATCCGCCGTGGCCCCGCCGGTCACCTCGCGGCCGGGGATGAATTTCAGCGTCGCCGGGTTCGGCGTGGCTTCGGTCTCGATGAACATGGCGCTCTCCCACATACCGGACCGGCGCGGTCCTGATGCACGATATCGGCTTTCCGCCCCGCACGCGCAAGAGCCGCGCGGATGGACGCCCGCCGCCGGCGGGTCCAGCATCGGGGCATGGAACAGCTCATCGCGCCCGCCGCCCGCGTCGCCGCCCTGCTGCGCGCCCGCCGCCAGACGCTCGCCGTCGCGGAATCCTCCGCCGGCGGGCTGATCAGCGCCGCCCTGCTCGCGCTGCCGGGGGCCTCGGATTATTTCATCGGCGGCGGCATCCTCTACACCGCCGGCGCCCGCGCCGCCCTGCTGGGGATCGGCCCCGACCAGATGGCCGGGCTGCGCGCCGCCAGTGAACCCTACGCCAGCCTGCTCGCCCGCACCGTGCGCACCCGGCTGGGCGCGACCTGGGGCCTGGCCGAGACCGGCGCCACCGGCCCGACCGGCAACCGCTATGGCGACCCCGCCGGCCATGCCTGCCTCGCCGCCTGCGGCCCGGCCAAGCGCGTCCGCACCCTGCGCACCGGCAGCGCGGACCGCCCCGCCAACATGCGCGCCTTCGCCGCCGCGGCGCTGGAGCTTCTGCACGCGGCCCTGATGGCCGAAAATCAATCCGATGCGCAGTTTTGAGTTGAAGTGATCCTGAAGTCGCGGTAATGTGTGGAAGCGGTTTAATTACGAAACGCCGCGGCAACCGAAGGGGCCGTGGCAACCGCGGCCACCCGGTCGGGCATCAGGAGTGAGCGATCATGCAGTTTTCGGTCAAATCCGCCGCCGCAATGGCCGCCGCGCTGGCCATTGCCGCCGGCCCGGCCCAGGCAAGCGTGACCGTGAGCGCCGCCGCCTCCATCTATGACGCAGGCAATGTGAGCCCATTGTACGGTTCGTCGCTGCCGCCCGCCATCAGCATCCTCGCCGGCACCAGCTTCATGCAGTTCAGCAACGTCATCGGCTGCGACACCTGCGCCGCCTCGACGTCCGGTTGCATCACCATCAACGGTGGTGGCAACTTCAACGACGCCGACGGCAACGGCGCGGCCGTCAGCAGCTCGAACAGCACCGGCGCCGGCAGCATCTCCGGCATCATCGCCCCGGGGGCGGGCTATCTGGTCGGGCTGTTCGTCGCCGCCGGCGGCCCGTCCGGGGCGGCTCCCTTCGCGCCCAACTTCCTCCCCGGCGGCATCAGCTTCGCCAGCCTGGCGCCACAGCTCGATCAGACCTTCTTCATCGGTGACGGACTCACCGGCGACGGCACCGGCAGCGTGCAGAATTTCTACGTGCCGACCGGCGCCACCGCGCTGTATCTGGGGATCAGCGACGCCTGCAGCTACAGCGGCGCGCCCAGCTGCTACAGTGACAACACCGGCACCTTCAGCGTCACGGTGTCGGCGGGCGCCAGCCCATCGGTGCCCGAGCCGCAGAGCTGGACCCTGCTCGCCGCTGCCGTGGCGCTGCTCAGCCTGCGCCGTCGCCGCCCCGGTTGATCGGCGTCACCGCCGGGCCCATCCGCCGGTCCAGATCGGGCAGCAGCATCGCCAGCGCGCCCAGCGCGGGCAGGAACGAACACAGCCGGTAGACGAAGGCGATCCCCTCGCTGTCGGCGAGCTGCCCCATCGCCGCCGCGCCGATGCCGCTGATCCCGAACGACACGCCAAAGAACAACCCGGCGATCAGCCCCACCTTTCCGGGCACCAGTTCCTGCGCATAGACCACGATCGCCGAGAAGGCCGAGGCCAGCACCAGCCCGATCAGGCAGATCAGCACACCGGTCCAGAACAGACCGGCACCCGGCAGCATCAGCGTGAACGGCAGCACCCCCAGGATCGACCCCCAGATCACATAGCGCCGCCCGAACCGGTCGCCGATCGGCCCGCCGGCGAAGGTGCCGATCGCCACCGAGAACAGGAAGGCGAACAGATAAAGCTGCGCGGTGCGCACCGGCACCGCGAAACGGTCGATCAGGTAGAAGGTGAGGTATGAATTGATGCTGGACAGATAAAGATATTTCGACAGCACCAGGATGAACAGCAGGGCCAGCACGAACCAGGTCCGCCGCCGCGACAGGCCGGTGTCGGCCACCGCCAGGCTCGGCCGCGGCCGCCGCCGCTGGCCGCTGTACCAGCCGCCCACGAAGGTCAGCACCGCCATCCCCAGCAGCGCGAACAGCGCGAACCAGGCGATCGAGTGCCGCCCGTTCGGCAGCACGATGAAGGCGGCGAGCAGCGGCCCGAACGAGAACCCCGCATTGCCGCCAACCTGGAACAGCGACTGCGCGAAGCCGTGCCGCCCGCCCGAGGCCATGCGCGCCACCCGCGACGCCTCGGGATGAAACACCGACGAGCCCACCCCGATCAGCGCGGTGCAGCCCAGCACCATCGCGAAACTGCCCGCCCGCGACAGCACCAGCAGCCCGCACAGCGTCGAGCCCATGCCGAACGCCAGCGCATAGGGCTTGGGATAGCGGTCGGTGTACAGCCCGACCAGCGGCTGCATCATCGAGGCGAACGCCTGATAGGACAGGGTGATCAGCCCCACCTGGCCGTAATCCAGATGGAAATCCTGCTTGAGCATCGGATAGATCGCCGGCAGCAGCGAGGCCATCATGTCGTTGAGCAGGTGCGCGAAACTCAGCGCCACCAGCACGCCCATCGCCGGCCCCATCGCGGCCGCCACCGGCCGCACGACCGGATCCGCGCTCAGCGCCATCTCGCCTCCCCAACCGTTCTTGTCACCGCCCCGATTCTTGTCACGGTATCGACGCGCGGATGCGGTGATACCCACATCCCGCCCGCGCGGGTCAAGCAGCCGGCCATACGTCCAGCGAATACCCGCCCTGCTGATCAGCTCATCGCGATGAACAGGGCGCGCGGGCGCGACGTCGCATCAAAAAATTCATGGCTTCGCGGAAAATAATTCGTGCGACAGACAATCGATCATTGTCCAGTTTCACCCAGGCCCGACAGCGAAGCGGGCCGCATGCGTCGCGCCTCGACCATAGGCCGCGCGCGGCGGGCAGATCAACCAATTCCCGCCGACCCGGCGGCGACGGAGGAGACGCCAGGATGGAACTCGCCGCCAGGCCGGTGGATGCCCCACCGACCGTGCGCCCCGGCCAGGCCTTCATCGCCGGCCTCGCCGCATGCCTCGGCTGGGCGCTCGACCTGTTCGATCTGCTGCTGATCCTCTACGTCGCGCCGGTCATCGGCCAGCTCTTCTTCCCGTCCAGCTCGCCCACCCTGTCGCTCGCCGCGGTCTATGCATCGTTTGCCGTCACCCTGCTCATGCGCCCGGCCGGCTCGGCGCTGTTCGGCTCCTACGCCGATCGGCACGGCCGCAAGAAAACGCTGATCCGCACGGTGATCGGCGTCGGCGTCGTCACCTTCCTGCTCGGCGCGCTGCCCACGATTCAGCAGGTCGGGCTGCTGGCGCCGATCCTGTTTCTGATCCTGCGGCTGCTGCAAGGCATCTTCGTCGGCGGCGTGGTCGCCTGCACCGGCACCATCGGCATCGAGACGGTGCCGCCGCGCTGGCGCGGGCTGATGTCGGGGCTGGTCGGCGGCGGCGGCGGCGGCATCGGCGGCCTGCTCGCCGCGATCACCTTCTGGGCGGCCTCGGCCATGTTCCCCGGCCCGCAATTCGCGGTGTGGGGCTGGCGGGTGATGTTCTTCGCCGGCATCGGCAGCGCGGTGCTCGGCGTGCTGATTTTCCGCCGGCTGGAGGAATCGCCGATGTGGGACGCCATGCAGGCGCGCCGCGCCGGTGCCCCGCGCCAGCGCGCCCCCTTGCGCGCGCTGCTCGGCCCGGAATATCGCCGCATATTCCTCGTCAATCTGCTGATCACCATCGGCAGTGGCGGCGGCTATTATCTCACCTCGGGCTATATCCCGACCTTCCTCAAGCTGGTGAACCGGCTGGACAGCACCACCATCTCCGAGATTCTGGTGGCCACCAGCGTGATGTCCTTCATCGCCTCGGTGGCCACCGGCGAGCTCAGCGAACGGATCGGCCGCAGAACGACATTCCTGATCCTGGGCGTGCTGCGCCTGGCCATCCTGCCGGTGTTCTATCTGCTGATGCGCGGCACCGCCGACAGCACGATGATCGGCATCTATGCGGTGGTCCTGTGCTTCCTGGGCAGCGCCAGCTACGCCCCGCTGCTGGTGTTCCTCAATGAGCGCTTCCCCACCGCGGTGCGCGCCACCGGTGTGGGGCTGTCATGGAACGTCGGCTACGCCATCGGCGGGGTGATGCCCGCCATCGTCTCGGCCACCGCCGGCTCCACCGCCGGGCTCACCGGCGCGCTCGTCATCGCGCTCATCATCGTCTCGCTGTTCTATCTCGCCGGCGCGCTGATGGTGCGCGAGACCCGCGGTCTGCTCCAATGACCGCGCCCACGACCACTCCACACGACACCACCCCTCCCGGCCTTACGACACCAAGGAAACCAGCATGAGCACCATCACCAACTCCGACATCACCAACCGCATCACCCCGCGCGCCTTCGGCGATCTGCGCGGCTGGATCGAGGCCCTGCGCGCGGAGGGCGAACTGCACGAGATCAACGTGGAGGTGGATTGGGACGGCGAGCTTGGCGCCATCGCCCGGCGCGCCTTCGGCCAGGGCAAGGGCCCGGCCCTGCTGTTCAAGAACATCAAAGGCTACGGCCCCAACGATGACGTCTGGTCGCGTGAGCTGTTCACCGGCGGGCTGTCGAACTATTCGCGCATCGCCATGATGCTCGGCCTGCCAAAGGACGCCCCGGTCACCGATCTCGTGCGCGCCACCCAGCATTATCTCGCCCAGCGGGTGAAGCCGGTCACCGTGCCGACCGGCCCGGTGAAGGAGATCATCCTGCGCGGCGCCGACATCGACATCAACAAACTTCCAGTGCCACGCTGGCACGGTCTGGACGGTGGCCGCTACATCAACACCTATCAGGGCACCGTCACGATGGACCCTGACACCGGCGAGCACAATATCGGCATCTATCGCGGCATGATCGGCCAGAAGGACACCATGCCGGTGCTGCTGTGGCGCGCGCAGAACTGGGGCGTGCATTTCCAGAAATGGGCCGAGCGCGGCATGAAGATGCCGGTGGCGCACATCTATGGCTGGGAACCCTGCCTGCCTTATTGCGCCTCCGCGCCGATCCCCACCGGGGTTTCCGAATATGAGGTGATGGGCGCCATCCGCGGCGCGCCGGTGCCGCTGGTCAAATGCGAGACCTCCGACCTCATGGTGCCGGCCAGCGCGGAAATCGTGATCGAGGGCTTCATCGATCCCGACCCCGCGACCTTCGAGATGGAAGGCCCGTTCGGCGAATACACCGGCTATTTCGGCGGTGATCAGGGCCCCAAGCACGTCACCAAGATCACCTGCGTCAGCATGCGCCACAACCCGATCTATCGCGGCACGCTGGAAGGCACTCTGCCCAAGCGGCTCAACGAGAATTCGGTCACCAGCTCGGTGCAGCGCGCCGGTGTCGCCTGGAACGTTCTGAAGGCGGCCGGTGTGCCAGGCGTGACCGACGTGCATTGCCCCGCCGCCAACAACGGCACCACGCTGGTCATCCAGTTGCACCAGACCTATCGCGGCCAGGCCAAGCAGGCGGCCGCCGCGATCTGGGGGTCGAACGCCTCGCATCTGCGCTACAAGAACATCTGGGTCGTCGATGACGACATCGACATCCACGATTATGCTTCCCTGGACTGGGCCTTTGCCTATCGCGTCAACGCCGCCGAGGATGACATCGTGTTCTTCCCCGCCACCTTCGGCTCGCTGCTCGACCCCTCCACCAGGCTCGAATCCCGCGACCCGATCAAATTCGGCACCGGCAAATGGTGCCGCGTGCTGATCGACGCGACGCGCAATCTCGATTTCGAACCGCAGGCCCAATATGGCGGCGACCGCTTCCCCCCCACCGTGACACCGCTGCCGCCGCACGCCGACATCGTCGACAGGCGCTGGAAGGAATACGGTTTCGACGAGAGCGTCTGATCAGTGCGGGGGATGGTGGCAATGTCGCCACCCCCGACTTTCTGGCGGGCGCGGGGAAAGACGCGGGATCAGCGCGCGTTGAGCACGCGCCACAGCCAGCGCGCTGCGCGTCTGACCGTTCCGGTCTGCGGCGGTGCCGGATCGACCGCCACTTCGATCGGGATATTGGCTTTCAGATCGACCCCGGATGGACCCTGCGCGGGCAGCGAGGCCACCTCCGTCTCGTGGTCCGTTTGCGCTGGAGCATGTTCGGGAACCTGCGTCAGTTCGTCGCAGATGAACAACGCATCCGCCCAACTCAACGCGCGAGGGTTGTTGGCATGGTAATAGCGGTCGTAAAAGCTGTAAAATCGAAAACCATGCGCGGTCAGAAATTGGCCGAGGTCCCACAATAAGGGCTGATCGCGATATAGCGGAAATATCTCGACCTCGGCATAGATCAGCCGGATGCGCCGTTCGCGCAGCAGTCGCGCAGCAGTCGCTCAGCGCCGCGCAAAGCGTCCAGTTCCGCTCCCTGGATGTCCATATGCAGAAGGTCGATTGGAGCGGCGCCAATTTCGGCAAGCGCGTCGTCAAGGCGAACGCTCGTGACCGTGCGCGCTTCGAGCGGGGCGGCGTGCGCAGCCCAGTATCGTTGGTCACCGATCTCGAACATCGAGTGTGTGCCGTCATGCGAATTCACGTTCAGGGTGACGGGTCCGCTTTGGCTGCTCACGGCGTTGCAAAACAGATGTACTCGCTCGCCATAAGCGGCCAACGCCGTTTGCGCGCGGGCGAAATTTTTTGCTTCGGCCTCGAACCCCCAGAGCTCGCAACTCGGAAATGCTTCGAGATAATGGCGGGACGTGTCCCCCAGATGACAGCCGAC
>DAHWBL010000165.1 GCA_027323595.1 Acetobacteraceae bacterium
ATCGGCTGATCGGCGCGGATTACGAGGACGGCTCGCTCGACCAGCTCCTGCTGTGCGGGCTGCCGCCGGCGGCACTGCTGCTGGCCAAGGCCGCCGCGCACTGGCTGGTGACCGGGCTGCCGCTGCTGCTCGCCGCGGCACCGCTCGCGGTCATGCTGAACGCCCCGGCCGAGGTGCTGCCCGCGCTGCTCGCCGGGCTGCTCGCCGGCACCGCGGTGCTGTCGCTGGTTGGCGCGATGGCCGCGGCGATCGTGCTCGGCGCGCGCCGCGGCGGGGTGCTGCTGCCGATCCTGGTGCTGCCGCTCGCGGTGCCGGTGCTGGTGTTCGGCGCGGGTGCTGCGGACGCGGTATCGGCCGGGCTGTCGGCGCGCCCGCATCTGCTGCTCGCCTACGCCGTGCTGGCGCTGGCGCTGCCGCTATGTCCTCTCGCCGGCGGCGCGGCCCTGCGCGCCGCCGCCGAATAGGCTCAGTCCGCCCTGCGCCGCCGCGCGAGCATCAGCCCGGCCAGGCCGAACCCCAGCACCGCCATCGTCGCCGGCTCGGGCACCGCGCTGATCCGCATCGCGAGGTCCTGGAAATCGAAATCCGCCGGATAGGGGGAATCGGCGAAGCCCAGATAGCCGACGCCGCCAAGCGTGGTCGCCACATAGGCGCATCCGCCCAGCGGGTTCGCCGCGCCGCCGTTCGAAATCGAACAGGTCCCGTTGCCGGGCGTCAGCGACGAAAAGGTGAAGGACAGATCGGTGGTGGTGGTGAAGCTCTCGGTGAACGAGGGCAGCACCGAACCGGCCCCGGTGCCGCCCACGCCCACCGAAACGACCAACCCGCCGCCGCTGTTCGGCGCCAGGGTGGTGGACAGGAACGAGTTGGTGTTGCCCGAGTTGCCCGAGCCCCAATACTGGAACAGATAATTGCCCGGCCCGACCTGCAACTGCCCGGACACATAGCTGGTGGTCGCCGGCCACGGGCTGCCGACGCCGTTCCATGGATATCCAGGCTGCCCCGAGGTCTCGAACTCGCTGGTCGGACAGGGCTGGTTCACCCCGCCGCAGGCGGTTCCGCCGACCTCGGTGATCGCGGCGTTCGCGATCCGTGGCGCCAGCCCGACGACCAGCGCCATCGACGCCACCGCGGCGAACACATGTCTGTTCATGGCAACACCCTCCTGAATTTTGCCGAGCAATTCCGGTGAGCCATGCGCGACGACCGCATCGGATAGCGATGAAGCGGGCAGCGATAGAGCGGGTCCGATGAAACAGGTCCTGCGAAGGCTCGCGACGAACACTGCGCTTTGTTAATCAAATTTTCAGAATGCGCATTGATTCAGATCAATGACCGAAAATTCCCAACCACCCGCGCGCACCCCCGCATGAGGGTTCAACCCAGCGCCGCCAGCGTCGCCGCCAGCGCGGTCTCGAAATCCACCTCCGCGCGCACCCCCAATGTGGCGATCGCGCGCTGCGGCGCGCCCAGGGAACGGCGGATGTCGCCGGCGCGCGGTGGCGCATGGGCGATGTCGGGCGCGGTCCAGCCGGCCAGCCGCGCCATGGTGCGCGCCAGCTCCGCCACCGACACCTCGCGCCCGGTGCAGACATTGCACACCACCGCCTCCGGCCGCGCCTCGATGCGCGCCATCGCCGCGCGCAGATGCCGCACCACATCGGCGACAAAGACGAAATCGCGCGTCTGCCCGCCATCGCCATGCAGCAGCAGCGGCGCGCGCACGGCGATCCGCGCGGCGAAGATGGAGATCACGCCCGAATAGGGCGAAGCCGGGTCCTGGCGCGGCCCGAACACGTTGAAAAACCGCAACCCCGCGCTCGGCACCCCGTGCACGCCCCAGCCGACCCGCGCATGCAGCTCGCTGGCCAGCTTGTCGGCGCCATAGGCGGTGCGCGGCACCTGCGGCGTGTCCTCGCCGATCGGCACCGCCGCGTCGCCATAGGTCGCCGCCGAGGAGGCATAGACCACCGGCAGCCGCCCCGCCGCGCGGGCGAAATCCAGCACCGCGATGGTGGCGGTCAAATTGGCGCGGTTCGTGCCCAGCCAATCCTCGTTGCCGCGCTGCACCGACGCGATGGCGGCCAGATGGAAAACCCCCGCCACCCCGGCCCCGGCGGCGGCGACCATGGCCGGGTCGGCGGCGTCGCCCACCACCAGCTCCACCCCGGCCGCGCGGTTGTCACGCCGGCCGGTGGACAGATCGTCGAGCACCCGCACCGCATGGCCATCGGCGAGCAGGCTGTCGCACAGATGCGAGCCGATGAAGCCGGCGCCGCCGGTGACCAGATAACAGCCCATGCGCAGCCCCCAGGGGTCGATTCGCCGCGATTGAACCGGCTCGCCCCGGTTAAAACAACCCGTCTTAAAACGGTTTCACTCTGACCATCATCGAGATCGACGCGGCGAAACCGCTTCAGACTTATGCGGGGCGGCGCGCGGGTGACGCCAACAACAATGAAAAAGGCCCTCTCCGGGGAGAGGGCCTTCATCTTGGCGTTTCTCGAACCATCCCCCGGCGACAGGAGCGGCCACGGCCGGCTTCAGAAGGGTTTCCCCTTCAACTGGAGGGAGTGTTTCCACTCCTACGATAACCGGAACCCAGAGGGTCAAACGGCGTCACAGGGGCGCTGGCCAGATAATAGCGATGGGCCAGACTTTTTCAAGGCAAACATCCCGCCCGGCGCGCGCTGGATCACGGTGCGGCCGAACGGTCCTGGCACCGAAGGGCAGCCCGTCCTGATCCAACCGTCGGCGGACGGCTCCATTCATATCATCGGCGAGGCGGGCGGCACGCTCAACTACCTCAAGCTCCGCGGCGTGAAGGATGCGTCGGACTACAAGGGGGAGGTGGCCAAGCGCGCCGCCGGCCGCAGCGAGGAACGGAAGATGAGCGAGCAACTTTATCGCCCGGACCGATTCCGGCCCGAGCGACGTTGCTCTAAAACAACCCCGCGCCCGCCAACCCGCCATACACCCCAAGCCCGGAGGTCAGCGTGGCGATGACGATCACCACCCAGCGATACCA
>DAHWBL010000191.1 GCA_027323595.1 Acetobacteraceae bacterium
GGCACGATATGGCTGGCATTGTCGAGCAGCGGAATGCCCGCCTGCGCGAAGCGCGCGCGCACTTTCGCCACCCGATCCCGCTGGCGCGCCCGCTCGCTCCCGCTTGCCTTCAAATGCCGGATCGATGCGGCAGCACCAGCCGCGATGGCCGGTGGCAGCGAGGTGGTGAAAATGAATCCCGACGCGTGGGACCGCACGAAATCACACATCGCCGCGCTGCCCGCGATATAGCCGCCGACGACACCGAACGCCTTGGCCAGCGTCCCCTCGATCACGGTCAGACGGTGCGCCAGCCCCTCACGCTCGCAGATGCCCCCGCCGCGCGGCCCATACATGCCCACCGCATGCACCTCGTCGATATAGGTCATCGCGCCATGCGCCTCGGCCACCGCGCATAACTCCGCCACCGGGGCAATGTCACCATCCATCGAATAGACGCTCTCGAACACGACGAGCTTTGGCAGATGCGTGTCCACGGCGCGCAACTGCCGGTCCAGATCGTCGGCGTCATTATGGCGAAAAATCCGCGTCGGCGCGCGGCTGTGGCGAATGCCCTCGATCATCTATGCGTGGTTGTGCGCATCCGAAAACACCACACATCCAGGCAACCTGCCCGCCAATGTCGACAGGCTCGCCCAGTTCGACATGTATCCCGAATTGAACAGCAGCGCCGCCTCGCACCCATGCAGATCGGCAAGCTCGCGCTCCAACACGACATGCTCATGGTTGTTGCCCGAAATATTGCGCGTCCCGCCCGCACCGCACCCATCGCGCGCGAGCGAGGCGGCCATCGCCGCGATCACCGACGGATGCTGGCCCATGCCCAGATAATCGTTGGAGCACCACACCGTGACCTCGCGGGTGCCACCATGCTGGTGATGCGTCGCGCGCGGAAATTCTCCCGCCTTGCGCTCAAGCTCGGCGAACACCCGATAGCGTCCCTCCTGCTTCAGCGCATCGATCGACTTTTGAAAAAACGCTTCGTAATTCATGCATTCCTCCGTGCCGCCTGCCGCGGCTGTTGATCTTGCACGCCGCCACCCATCATGCACCCGCCACGATGCAACTGCTGAACGCCCGATCGAGCGCCACCGCGTCCAGATGCCGCCCCATCACCGCCACCCGCGCCTGCTCGTCAGGTGCCGCGGCAAACGCGGTGATCGCCGCGCGCCCGGCCGCGATGTCAAAACGCAACCACCCGGCGCCGCACGGCGCGAGCCCCTTCAGCCGCTCGACATCGCCGAACAGCCCCTCGGTCGCAAGCTCCAGAAGCTGGCGCAACTCGTCGAGCGCGCACCGCCCCGACAACAGATTGCTCCACGACATCATGCCCGCGTCATGCTCCGGCTCCGCCGCCACCACGGTCGGAGGATTTGCCTGCGCCAGCACCAGCGCACCAGGCGGCACCGCGCCAAAGCGCGCGGCGATGATGGCCGCACCGGGGTTGATCTGGTGCAGCGTGTCGCGCACCACCGCCAGATCGCCGGCGTCGATCAGGTCCGCCTTGTTCAGCAGTATGTTACCCGCGAGCCGCGCCTGTGCGGTGAGCAGCCGATGCGCGCCGGCGTAATCCTGCACAAAGCACGCCGCATCGATGAGCGCGATCACCTCGTACCGCCGCACCAGCGGGCGAACCCGCGGGTCCTCGAACGCGGCGCAGACCGCGCCGATGTCGGCGTTCCCGCCCGGCTCGATCAGCACCCGATCGGGCCGATGCCGGGCGATGATCTCGCGCAGCCGCCCCGCCAGATCCGCGTCCGGCCCGCAGCGAAATCCACCCTCGCCCAGTGCCACCACCGTCGCCCCGCGCCTGGCCAGAATCGAGCGATCGACGCTGATCTCGCCAGGCTCATCGACAATCACCAACGTGCGCGACCCCGGATCAGCAAGATCGAGCTGGTGACAGATAAAACTGGTTTTCCCCGCGCCAAGACACCCACCGACGATCTGCACCCCCGCCGGCCGCGCATCGGGCCGCGAGCGCAGACCCCACGACCACAGCCGCGCCGTCGGCAGCGGCAAAACCAGAAACCAATGCTCTGCGATCGCCAGCACCATCATGGTGCCCACCACGCTGTTGCCGATCACCGCCACCGGATCGCCGCTCACCGCCGCACGCTGAAACAGCCAGGCCGCCAGCACGGTGGAGACGCTGACCGAAATGGGGAAAAGCAGGTTCATCGGCTTGTTACGAAAAAAGCCGCGCAGATAAAACAGATGCTCGGGCAGGAACTCCAGATTGAGATTGCGCACCCCCAGAAACACATTCAGCCGCGCGCTCTGGTGCATCCACCACAGCACCACGAAGGTGTAGGCGCCAAAAGGATTCTCTGCCCCCCAGCCAAGCGCCAGCACGACACCGCCAAGCACCAGAACGGCAAGCTCATGCCAAAGGCTGGCCGCGATCGCATGACCAAAATGCCGCCACCCATGGCAACCCGCCACACAGGAATGGCGGCGAACTCCGGTGACGTAGCCGAGATAAAAACTCGCCTCCAGCCAGCTCCAGATCAGCAGCGCGGAAGTGAAGGCCAGATAGACCCCACCCACCGACCGGTCCGACGCGCTCGCCGCCAGCCCGTAGAGCCCAAGGCCGAGCACAACCGTCGCACCGGCCATGCTGTAGCGAAAGCTGCGCGGCGGCAGGCCGTCGAGGAAAATGACCACGCCGGTGGAGAACCACCAGATGAACAGCGCGTGCAGACCAGGATATACGAACTGGGTCATGCGGCGACCACACTACCAGGCCGGCTCGGTACGCACCCGCGCCGGCAGATCATGCCGTTGGGTAGGCACCAGATACAGCCTGAGCAAAGTCGCACCCGCGGCAATCGTCAGCCCCACCCGACGCGCCGCGCCCCAAAGCCCCCCCCGCGCCTTCGCCGCCGCGACCGCCCTGCTGATCCGCAACAGCCGATCAAGCCCGGCGCGAAACGCCGGATGATCGACATCGAGCGTCACCGGAAAGGTCTGCTTGCAGATCTCGTTGGTGATACGAAACACCCGCAGGTCATAGTCGGTGGGGTCAAGACCCAACGCCGCATGAAACACCGGCCGCCCATGATCGCGCACATACATCGTGCTGTAGACCGCAAGCAGAAAAAACCGAATCCAGTACCGATTGAACCCGCTGATCAGCCGCGGATGCGCGCGCATCACCAGCGCGAACGCCTCGCCATGACGGAACTCGTCGTGGCACCATTGCTCGAACCATTTGAAGATCGGATGGATGCGCAGCTCCGGATGGCGCTGCAACTGCCGAAAAATCGTGATGTATCGCGCATAGCCGATCTTTTCCGACAGGTACACCGCATAAAAAATAAACTTCGGCTTGAAGAACGTATATTTCTTCGCCTTGGTCAGATAACTAAGATCAACCCCTACTCCGAAATCCTTGAGAGTATCATTGATGAATCCCGCATGCCGCGCCTCGTCGCGGGTCATGTAGGCGAACCAGTCGCGAATGTCGGGGTTGGTGATCCGCTTCTTGATCTCGGCATAGAGCACGCAGCCGGAAAACTCCGAGGTCACCGAGCTGATCAGGAAGTCCAGAAACTCCTCGCGCAAGGCAGGGTCGAGCCCGGACAGATCGAGATCGAATTCGCCATTGCGGATGAAATGCCTGCGGTTCGCATCGCGCTTGAATTCCGCCATCAGCTCGTCCCACTCCGCGCGCACCGGCGACACATCCAGCCGGTCCATGGCGGCAA
Source organism: Acetobacteraceae bacterium (assembly GCA_027323595.1). Taxonomy (GTDB): domain Bacteria; phylum Pseudomonadota; class Alphaproteobacteria; order Acetobacterales; family Acetobacteraceae; genus CAIVDX01. The sequence continues at coordinate 3,711 of DAHWBL010000191.1, forward strand.
AATCGGTGGTGTAAAAACGCGGCGTCAACACCGTATCGCGGCGCGCGATCTCGGTCGCCTGGTTGATCGTCCGGTCGCGGGTGATGGCGTTCATGCTGCGTTGCTCCGTTCGAAGCCGACTTCATAAAGCCCGGTCATGCCGCCGATCGCGCTCATCCGCGTCAGCGCACGACCAAGCCAGTTGGCACGCACCACCGTCGCACGGCACGCCACCGTCAGCGTCTGCCCGAACGGCACGTGATCGGGCGCGCCATGCACGATCACCGTGTCCCCCGGACGAATATCCACCCCCTCGGGGATCGCGTGCGCGTGCAGCGACTGCGCGGTGTGCTCGATTTCAAGCACACACCCAACCTCGATTTCCTCATGCCCCAGCAACCAACTCCGGATCATCGCACAATCTCCCCGATCGGCAGCAGCCGGGCAAACACATGTTCGTTGGTCGCACCGAATGCCTCAAGTTCAAGCGATGTGGAATCCGACGGATCAACCAGCGTCAGCCTGCCATCCTTCCACGCGATGAGGCGAAACGGCACCGTCGCATCCAGCCCGGCGCGATAGCGGCGCATCGCCAGGCCGCGCATCAGCGCGCGCAAAAACGAATCCTCCCCCCGCGCGATGCTGGCCACCGCGCGGCCACTATCCGCATCGACAACACTGATGGTACCATCAGCCTGATCCAAAAATCGAAGGTCGCGCGCAACCACCGGCTCGGAACGCGGCGGCACCCCGGCCACACTGCCGGTCCAGCGCGCTACCCCAGCCCCGGCGACGATCACCGCAAGCACCATCCCCGCGATCACCATCGCCGGGCGCGGCAGCACCGGCCGAGGCTGCACCGACGCGCTCACGCCAACACCGCATCGGGCTGGCGCAGCCCCGCATCCGCGCCCGCCACGATCGCGGTGACCGGCTGCACCGCCGCGGCCGCCAGCGCGCGCGCCAGGATCGGCGCCACCACGGCGATGTCGGGCACTGACCGCAGCAAAGGCTGCGGCCGGCGCAGCCGCCAGGGGCGCACATGCGGCCACAGCAGAAAATAGGCAGCGCGCGCCTCGGGCTTGAGCGTCAGCAAAATATTGCCGGTGCCATCAGCGAACATCTTCACATCCGCGGCGGCGATGCAGGCGAACGGCAGCGCGATGGTGATCGGCAGCGCGATGCCAACCCGCATCACCAGGCGCCGGCTGGTGATGCTGTAGACCGTGCTGCGTCCCACCGCCCAGGCAAACCCGCCAACCAGGCCGACCGCCACACACGCCACCGCCGCCATCTGCAACGTCGCGACCACCGCCGCACCGGCCGGGCGCGTGCGCATTGCATGCGCGCCATACCACAGCACCATCGCCGCGAAATAGGCCACCAGCCAACCCAGATGCGTGCCACGCAGCGCATAGGATTTCCACGCAGGGCCTGACTGCCACAGCAGGCTTTCACCGGGCGGCAACCGGGCGGGCAGACCCCGCACCGGCTCGATCGCGTGCTCCTGAAATCGCATTTCCTTGCCCCTACAGCAGCGGCTCAAGCCGGTCCGGCGTCGCATACAGATTGCCGCCGCCGACATAGGCGCACACCCGATCCTCCTCCAGAAGCGTGATCTGGTCGGGATTTTTGGTCATCGGAATATCAGCGAACTGCGCTGCCAACAGCGACCGCACCGTAACCGTGCGCCGCCGCGCCGAGATCACCGCAAGCGGCATCGGCACCAGCACGTTGCGCCGATCCGCCCCCACCGGCACCACCACTTCAAGGTAGCGGAAAATCATTTCCGACCGATCCAGCCACAGGTCGCACACGGTTGCGCCAACCTCACCATCCGCACCGACGACATCATAGCCGATCGGGCTCTCATCCTGCTCCGCCACATGAAAATCGGTGGCAACACGCAATGGCACGATCTTGGGAAGCCCCTCGTCGAAGGTAAGGTCGGGCACATCCGCCCGGTTGGCCCACGCCGCCGGACCCACGCCGTCGATCAGCGGATTGCCCGTGGGCGTCAGCGGCGCGCCAGGAAATCCCGCCGTCGGCACCGCGGCGATCACCCGCTCGGGCGGGCGGCCATTGGGATGCGCAGGATGATCGAGCGCGTATTTTTTCGCGCCAGGATCATAGGCGTTCACATCTGCCCGCGCGCCCGCCGCGCCGGCATCAACCAGCGGATAGCCCTCCCGCCGATCCTCCCGTCGCAGATAGATCACCAATCCGCCGAGGAAAAACCAGAACGCATAAAGCGCGATCTGGGCTACGTCGAAATAGCCGGTGATATGACCGGTTCCCATGACATCAACTCCCAGGACTGAAGGACGAGCGCTGCAACGACAACGACGGATCGCGCGCGCCCGCGTCGATGCCGCCGACCATGCCGGCCTGCCGACCGCGCACCAGCGGGCCGATGGCCACCAGTGTCGCGAACAGCAAGACGATCTCGAAATGGTACACGAAACTGTAGCCGGTCACCGGCCCCGCCAGCGCCGCGCCGAACAGCCCGTGCTCCGCGGCGCCACCAACAACGTCACGCAACACGCCGCCAAGCGCGATGGCGCCGCCCGCGGCGAACGCCTGCACCGCCCCCCACGTGCCGAGCGCGAGCCCGCTTTGTCCCGCCGGCGCCGCACGGATCGACGCCTTCAGCGTGCCCACCACGAACAACGCCGCGCCAAACCCGATCGCCCATGTCCCGATCGCGAAAACTCCTGCTGATGCAAGCGGTTCTGCGAATATCACCGCGACGAACGCCACCAGCCCCGCAAGGGTTCCAAGGGCGGCGATGCGAAACGGATCGGCATCACGATCGAGCATGCGCGACGACAGCAAAAATCCACACACCCCACCGACCGCCAGCAACGCGGTGAGGCTGGTGGTGGTGCCAACCGGCAGATGCAGAATCTGCCCGCCATATGGTTCGAGCAGAATATCCTGCATGCTGAACGCGCTGGTTCCCAGCCCCACCGCCACCAGGCGGCGGCGCGCGCCCTGGCCCTGGTTGAACCCCCGCCAGGCGTCGGCGAAGCTTGCCTCGCGTCGCGCACCCGCCCGCGAGGGATCACGCGCCTCCTGCTTCCACAGCGCGATCGCATTGAGAAACAGCGTTCCCACCGCCGACCCCTGGATCACCTGGATCAGCCGAACCTCGCTGAAATGGCGCAGCGCGACCCCGAAAACCAGCGCGCTCACCACCATCCCCAGCAACAGCATCGCGCACATCAAGGTCACCACCCGGCCCTGCTTGTCCGCCGGCGCAAGATCGGTCGCGAGCGCAAGCCCGACCGTCTGCACCGTATGCATGCCAGCTCCCACCAGCAGAAATGCCAACCCCGCGCCGGCATCCCCGATCGACGCCGGCCCGTTGCTGTCACCCGACAGCACGATGAGCGCGAACGGCATGATCGCCAGCCCGCCAAATTGCAGCATGGTGCCGATCCACAGATACGGCACCCGCCGCCAGCCCAGCGCCGAGACATGCGTGTCAGACCGATAGCCGAT
>DAHWBL010000198.1 GCA_027323595.1 Acetobacteraceae bacterium
TCCGCCGGCGAGCTGAAAACCAAGCCGACGCAGCATTCGGTGAAGGAGCTGCAGAACGTCGGCATCCAGCCGCAGATGCTGCTGTGCCGCTGTGACCGCCCGATCCCCGAGCACGAGCGCCGCAAGATCGCCTCGTTCTGCAACGTCCGCCCCGAGGCGGTGGTCGAGGCGCTCGATGTGGACACCATCTATTCGGTGCCGATCGCCTATCACGCGGCCGGCATGGACCGCGAGGTGCTGCATCATTTCGGTCTCGATGCATCCGCCGAGCCCGACCTGTCGGACTGGCGGCGGATCGTCGATGTGGTGCGCGCGCCCGAAGGCGAGGTGCGCATCGCGGTGGTCGGCAAATACACCAACCTGCTCGACAGCTATAAATCGCTGGCCGAGGCGCTGGCCCATGGCGGCATCGCCAACGGCGTGCGCGTCGTGCTGGATTGGGTCGATAGCGAAATATTTGAGGCGAGCAATCCGGTGCCGCGTCTGGAAGGCGTGCACGGCATTCTGGTGCCCGGCGGCTTCGGCGAGCGCGGCACCGAGGGCAAGATCGCCGCGGTGCGGTTCGCGCGCGAGCGGCGGGTGCCCTTCCTGGGCATCTGCTTTGGCATGCAGATGGCGGTGATCGAGTGCGCGCGCAATCTCGCCGGGCTGTCCGACGCCTCCAGCAGCGAGTTCGGCCATCCGGGAACGCCCGTGGTGGGTCTGCTGACCGAGTGGGCGCGCGGCAACGAGATCGAGCAGCGCCGTGAGGGCGGCGATCTGGGCGGCACCATGCGCAAGGGCGCCTATCCGGCGGTGCTGGCGCCCGATTCGCTGGCCGCGCGGGTCTATGGCGTGGGCGAGATCAGCGAGCGCCATCGCCATCGCTATGAGGTCAACATCCGCTATCGCGACGCGCTGGAGGGTGCCGGGCTGCGCTTTTCCGGCCTGTCGCCGGACGGGGTGCTGCCCGAGATCGTCGAATATCCAGACCAGCCCTGGTTCGTCGGCGTGCAGTTCCACCCCGAGCTGAAATCCAAGCCGCGCGCGCCCCATCCGCTGTTCTGCGGCTTCATCGCCGCCGCTGTTCGCCAGGCCCGCCTTGTCTGAGCCCGCCTCCCTGCCGCCGCGCACCGTCGCGGTGGGCGGCGTGCGGGTGGGCAACCACCTGCCCTTCGTGCTGATCGCCGGGCCATGTCAGATCGAATCCGCCGCGCACGCCATGGAAGTGGCGCTGGCGATGCAGCAAATCTGCGCCGCGCGCGGCATCGGGCTGATCTATAAAAGCAGCTACGACAAGGCCAACCGCACCAGCATCGGCGGCCGGCGCGGCGTCGGCATGGCCGCCGGGCTCGCGATTCTTGCCGATATCCGCGAGAAACTTTCCATCCCGGTGCTGACCGACGTGCATGACGCGAGCCAGTGCGCGCCGGCGGCCGAAGCGGTGGATGTGTTGCAGATCCCGGCGTTTTTGTGCCGCCAGACCGACCTGCTGCTCGCCGCCGGCAACACCGGCGCGGTGATCAACGTGAAGAAGGG
>DAHWBL010000202.1 GCA_027323595.1 Acetobacteraceae bacterium
GCGCGCCGGCCGGGCGGCGAAACTGGTGATCCTGCGTGCCCTGCGCGGCGGGCGTGGGCCGATGCGCCTGCTACCGGGGCTGGTGCTGCACGCGCCGGCCGGGGGCTTCAGCGCGCAAGCCGAAGCGGTGCTGCGTGGCGGCGCCGCTCTCGCGATGGATGATGGCTGAGTCCAGCCGCCTACTCGCCGCGCGCGTGGCGCAGCGCCCACAGCCGTTCATGCGCCGCCACCAGGCTTTCCATGTTGCGCCGGCGCCCCAGATCGGCGGCCGATCCACGCTGCATCAGCAGCATTTCGAGCACGTTCAGAAGTTCGCCGGCGATGTCGAGTTCCTGCTGGTCGCAGGCATGATGGAAGGCGACAAGAATTTTATCCGACAGCCGCCGGCTATAGCGCGGCGGCGTGGCGGCGGTTTTGCCGGCTTCGGGGACGTCTTCCTCAATCGACATGGCCGAACTTCATACTCCGGTGTGACATTATCCATACTGTCACCAACATGGATTAGCCAGAAGAGTGAATATTTTTCTCGATCGTCTGGGCAAGCGCGTCGGCGGTGAGCCCGTTACGGATCAGCGCGCGAAAGCGCCCGTCCGGGCCGACCAGGTAGATAAACGAGGAATGATCCATCAGATAGGCGCTGGACCCTTTCGGCGTGACCTTCGCATAATAGACCCGATAGCGCCCGGCGACATCGGCGATCTGCTCGGCGCTGCCGGTCAGCCCGACCAGCCGGTCGTCGAACAGCTTCACATATTGCCCCATCGCCTTGGGCGTGTCGCGCGCCGGGTCGATGGTGATGAAGATCGGCACGACCGCCGCCCCGGCCGGCCCGAGCTGGTCGAGTGCGGCGGAGATCGTCTGCAATTCGGTCGGGCAGACATCCGGGCAGAAGGTGTAGCCGAAATAGACCACCATCCAATGGCCGCGAAAATCCTGGTCGCTGACCGTCCTGCCGGTGCTGTCCACGAGCTGGAACGGCCCGCCGATCGAGGCGGCGCCCGAATTCGCCTCCAGCCCGACCGCGGAGCCGACGCGGGCGAGCAGCCGGCCGGCGAGCCCGTCGGGGTCGCGCGCGGCGAACCAGGCGAGGCCCCAGCCGACGAGAACGACGACCAGCAGCGAAGTGGCGGCGAGGCGAATGACGCGCAACATGCTGATGTTCTAGCGCAACCGGTCCGGGCGGGACCAGTGCCGCCGCGGGATCAATTGGCGACCATTGCCGGGTCGGTGGATGCCATCGAATCGAAAGCTTCTTCCCAGCTGCCGATGGTGGATGCCTTGGAATATTCGGTGGCGCGATTTTCGAAGAAATTCGCGTGCTCCACCGCGTTCAGCATCTCATCGAGCCACGGCAGCGGGTTCTTCTCGACATGAAACAGCGGTTGCAGCCCAAGCTGGGTCAGCCGGCGGTCGGCGATGAAGCGGATATAGGATTTGACCTGGGCCGCATCGAGCCCCTCGACCGGACCAAGCTCGAAGGCGAGATCGATGAACTCGTCCTCGTGATCGACGATGGTCGCGCAGGTCAGATAGAGCTGGCGCCGGAACTCCTCGGTCCAGATATCGGGATTTTCCTGGATGAAGGTGCGGAACAGCCGGATGATCGACAGGCAGTGCAGCGTCTCGTCGCGCACCGACCAGGAGATGATCTGCCCCATCCCCTTCATTTTGCCGAAGCGCGGGAAATTCAGCAGGATCGCGAACGAGGCGAACAGTTGCAGCCCCTCGGTGAAGGCCCCGAACGCGGCCAGCGTGTGCGCGATCGCGGCGCGGTTATCCACCTTGAACGACTGCATGTAGTCGAACTTGTTCTTCATCTCCTTGTAGCGCAGGAACGCCTGATATTCGAGCTCGGGCATGCCCACGGTGTCGAGCAGATGGCTGTAGGCGGCGATGTGCACCGTCTCGATGTTGGAGAACGCCGACAGCATCATCAGCACCTCGGTGGGTTTGAACACCTGGCTGTAATGCTTCATGTAGCAGTTGTTCACCTCGACATCGGCCTGGGTGAAAAAACGAAAAATCTGCGTCAGCAGATTGCGCTCCGGCGCGGAGAGATTGCGGTGCCAGTCCTTCACGTCGTCGGCGAGCGGAACCTCCTCGGGCAGCCAATGGACGCGCTGCTGCATCAGCCATGCGTCATAGGCCCACGGATAGCGGAACGGCTTGTAGACCGGGTTTTCGGTCAGCAGATCGAACCGCACCGTGATCTCGTCCTGTGCTGGCGGGGTGGCGTCCATCCGGGGATTCCTCTGGTGCGTCATGACGGCGGGCGGCGCCGATTCGGGACCGGCAGTATGGCCACGCGCGCCACCAGGCGCAACCGGGTCACACGCGGTCTTTGTGTATATGGTAGGGTGGGGGTGTGATTAACCACTATATATTGACATTCGGCCGATCGCCCAGCCAACGGACCGCCCCGATTGTGAGCGCGCGTCCGATCAGCCTAGCATCAGCATCGCCAATCGGCTCGTCCATGCGGCGCTTCACATTTCAGGCCCCCGCATGATCCATTTTATCGCGCGCTTCTACGACGATGTCGCCGCGACCCCGTTCGGCGACGTGCTGCGCGAGATCGGCGTGCCACACCGGATCATCAGCGCCAACGTGTCGATGCATTACCGCTCGCGCATCGGGCTGCTGCTGCTGGGCTACCCGAAGCTGATCTGGGCGACGATGCGCGCGGCCGCGCGATCGCTGTTCGACCGCGCCGCGCGCCCGGACGCGGTGGTGATCAGTTCCGATGTCGAGGTGCTGGTGTTCGCGCTGATGCGGTGGCTGCCCTTCGCGGCGCGCCCGCGCATCATCTTCCTGCCGTTCATCTACACCCAGCGCGCCGCCCCTTGGCTGAACCGCGCGCGGCTGGCCTATTACCGCTTCGTGATGCGCCAGGTTGCCCGCGCGATCTGCCATTCGCGGCTGGAATGCGCGCGCTACCGCGCCCTGTTCGCCGACTGCGGGGCGGAGTTCGTGTTCGTGCCCTGGGGCGCCTTCGTGCCGTCGGTGTCAGAGCTGTTCGCGCGGGCGGCCCCGCCGCGCAACGATGGTCCGCCGGTGGTGCTCGCGGCCGGCCGCTCCGGGCGCGACTATCCGACGCTGGTGGCCGCGACCGAGGGGCTGGCCTGCCAACTGGTCATCATCTGCAACGATCTGGGCGCTCTGCGCGACGTGCGCCCCGGCGCCCATGTGCGAATCCTGCGCGACTGCTTCCATGAGGACTACATGCGCCATCTGGCGGCCGCGGACATCGTGGTTCTGCCGCTGCTGGTGTCTGACATCTCGGCCGGCCAGATGGTGCTGGTGGAAGCCATGTCGCTGGCGCGCCCGCTGATCGTCACGCGCACGCCGACCATCGAGGATTATCTGGCCGATGGCGACACCGCGCTGCTGGTGCCGCGTGGCGATGTGGCCGCGATGGCCGCCGCGATCGCCCGGCTGCTCGCCGCACCGCGCGAAGCGGCCGCGATGGGGCTGCGCGGGCGGGCCGCCTATGACGCGCGCTTCACCCTCACCGCGCATCTGCGCCCGCTGGTCGCCGCCATCGATGCGGATCAGGTGAACACGAACCCCGCATCCACCGGCAGCACCTGACCGGTCAGCGCGAGCGCGCCGGGGGTGAGCAGGAACGCGATCGCCTCGGTGATGTCCTCGGGGAACTGCACGCCGGGAACCGCGCGCCCGGATTCGTATTCCTGGTGCCGCGCGGCGGGAACGTAATCGGTCGCCTCGTTGCGCATGATGCCAGGCGCCACCGCGCAGATGCCGATTCCGCTCGGCCCCAGCTCCCGCGCCAGCCCGCGCGTCATCGCCATCACCGCGCCCTTCGACGAGATATAGGCCAGCAGGCGCGGCGCCCCCCACAACGCGGTGTCGGAGGCGAGATTAACGATCCGCCCGCCCGCATCGTAGCGCCCGCTTTCATGCGTGCCGCCGGTGGGCATCAGCGGCACGATGGCGCGGGTGACCAACCAGGTGCCGCGCACGTTCACCCGCATCACCCGGTCCCACAGCTCCATCTCGATCGCGTCGAAATTTTTGCCCCCGACATTGGTCGCGATGGCGGCGTTGTTGACCAGACCATGCACCACCGCCTCGCGCCCGGCGATGTCGGCGGCGAAGCGATCGATCGATGCAGGGTCGCCAAGATCGAGCGGCACGAAGCGGGCATCCGCGCCCGCGGCGCGCAGCTCGGCCGCGGTCTTTTGGCCAAGTT
>DAHWBL010000416.1 GCA_027323595.1 Acetobacteraceae bacterium
ATCTGCGCGCCGATCGGCTCATACCCGGCATTGGCCGCCGAACGCTTCATGTCCAGATCGCGCTTGTTTGCGTCCGGCAGATCAAAGAACCGCCTCGCCCAGGCGAATTGTTCGTCGATCGGGACAGGATCGACGCCGTGCCCGACGACGTAGAAAAACCCGGTGTCACGGCAGGCGGCGCGGATCGCATGCGCGGTGGCCGCGCGCGCGCCCGCAGCACCTGCCAGCGCCGCCGAAAGATCGATAACCGGAATGCAGCCGCCATCGGGGCGGTCATTCATGGCGGAGACAGTTTCGGGCATGTGCGACATCTCCTGCGCTCAATTTTCTCGCGCGATTCAGACCTGCGTGTGATTCCACCTTCGGTCATCATGCTCTACGGCAACACCGTGTTCTGCCCGACCGGCGCGGCATCGAAGGTCGCCTCCACGCTGACCTTGGCCGGATCGAGAAGGTTCTCACCGACCAGGAAATCGTAACTCGCCTTCTCCCGCGCGGCGGTGACGACACCGATCCCCCCGGTCGCGGCATCGCCTCCGGTCACCATGCCGGTCTGCTTCATCGTGGCCCAGGCATAGGCGAGCTGCGCGTCGGTCATTCTGGGGTTGTCACGTTTGATCAATGCATTGCCGGCGGCAGGGTCGGCCAGATAGCTCTTCCAGCCCTGTGCCGACGCCCTGACGAACGCACCCACCTGCCGGCGGCGATCCGCCACTGTCCTGTCCATGCAGGACACGGTGTTCGCGTAGGCCGGAAAGCCACCGTCGCTGAGCAAAAAGACGCTCGTCTCGATGCCGAGATTCCGCAGGATCGGCGGATCGTTCGTGATGTAGCCCTGTTGCGCCATGTTCTTGTCGGCGATGAAGGGCTGATAGCTGAACGTGTAGGGGCCGGTCTGGCCATCGACGAAGCCATATTTCTTTTTCAGCCACGGCCAATAGCTGCGATGCGCGCCCGTGCTGATCAGGATCTTCTTGTCCCTGAGGTCCTCGATCGAGGTCACATCCGCATGCGCGATCAGCACCGTCGGGTCTTTTTGAAAAAACGCGGCGACGGTCACCACCGGAACACCGCCGGCGCGCGTCTGCATGGTCTGGATGTCGGAGGTTCCCATGACGCAGTCGGCCTGGCCGGCGGCCATCAGTTGAAAGACGTTGACCTGCGGGCCGCCCATGCTGATCGTCACGTCCAGGCCGTTCTTCTGGTAAATTCCCTCCGCCAGCGCCTGGTAGAACCCGCCATGCTCGGCCTGGGCGAACCAGTTGGTCACGAAGACGAACGCCTCGTTCGCGCCGGCCGGAGCAGGCGAGGCCAGACCGATCACGGCGGCCAGAAACCACCCCACCGGCCCCCCAAGTTTGACACCCATCACAAAGCCCCCGCCTCAACGCGCCGCCCGACAGGCCACCCCATCGGACGCAACGAACCAGAAGGCGATGAAAGCAAACCACATGCCGACGCGGCCCCGCGACCGGCACACGGCGCGCGGAGAAGCCGGTCCGGCACAGCAAAAAGGCCGGGGGCGAACCCCCGGCCTTTCAGCGTCTTGTCGTGCGCGCCTGAAGTTCAGGCGACCTCGGGCTGCGGCTCCGCGCCGGGGTCGAAGAAGTCGGCCTCGGCCTCGGCGGTGTCTTCCGCCTCTTCCTCGGCGGCCTGGCCCACGGCCTCGCCGCGCGCCTGCTTCTCGGCTTCCTCGGGGCTGCGGGCGACGTTCACCGTCGCCGGGATCGACACCTCGGGGTGCAGCACCACGCGGACCCTGGCCAGGCCCAGCGTCTTGATAGGATGCACCAGGACCACCTGGTCACGGCCGATCTGCAGGCCGGCCTCGGTGCAGGCGTCGGCGATGTCGCGCGCCGACACCGAGCCATACAGGCTGCCCGATTCGCCGGCCTGGCGGATCACCGTGACGGTCAGCGTGCCAACCCGCTCGGCGACGCGCATCGCCTCCTCGCGGCGCTTGAGGTTCTCGGCTTCGAGCCGCGCGCGCTGCGTCTCGAACGCGGCGAGATTCGCCTTGGTCGCGCGCAGCGCCTTTTTCTGCGGCAGCAGGAAGTTGCGGGCGTAGCCCGGCTTCACCTTCACCACATCGCCCATCTGTCCCAGCTTTTCGACGCGCTGGAGCAGCACCAGTTCAATGACGGCCATTTCTGCGCGCTCCTCAGCTCAGGACATACGGCAGAAGGGCGAGGAACCGGGCGCGCTTGATCGCGCGGGCCAGCTCACGCTGCTTCTTCGCCGAAACCGCGGTGATGCGGCTGGGCACGATCTTGCCGCGCTCGGACAGAAAGCGGCTCAGCAGCCGGACGTCCTTGTAGTCGATCTTGGGCGCGTTCGGGCCCGAGAACGGGCAGGATTTGCGCCGGCGATAGAACGGGCGGCGGGCGCCGACGGCGGAGCGCCGCTCGGCCGGGTTGATTTCAGTTTCCGACATCGTGGTTACTCCTCACCCAGGTCGCGGCCGAAATCGCGCGGCTCGTCACGCTCGCGGGCACGGAACTCCTCGCGGTCATCGCCACCGCGGCGGCGGCCGGATTCGAAGCGGCCCGGCGGCTTGGGACCGCGAAAGCCACGCTCGCGATCATCGGACCGGCGCGACAGGATCGCGCTCGGCGCCTCGTCGATCTCTTCCAGGCGAATGGTCATGAAACGCAGAACGTCTTCGTTCAGGCCGAGCTGGCGCTCCATCTCGGTGATCAGCGCGGTCGGCGCGTCGATGCCCAGCAGCAGGTAATGGCCCTTGCGGTTCTTCTTGATGCGATAGGACAGCGCCCGCAGGCCCCAATATTCGCGCTTGCGGATGGCGCCGCCATCGGCTTCGACTTGGGCGGCGATCTGGTCGGCGAGAGTCTCGACCTGTTGCTGCGTGACATCGTTCCGCGCGATCAGCACGGTTTCATAGAGCGGCATGTGATCTCCCTCTGGCTTGGGTCGGCCCTCGAGCGGCCCCGCGTCGCGGAACAGCCGGGCATAGCCGGGGTCTTGCCATCGCCCCGGCAGGGAAGCGGCGGCTTACAGCACGGCGCGGCGCCCGTGGCAAGGCACGCCGGCGCGGGGCACCCTTCTGCTGCGCGCCAAAGCGGCCTATATCGCGCGCCATGGAATATGTCTCGACACGCGGGAGCGCGCCTTCCCGCGATTTCACCGGCGTTCTGCTGGCCGGGCTCGCCGAGGATGGCGGGCTGTTCGTGCCGGCCACCTGGCCGCATTTCAGCCCCGACGCGCTGCGGGCGATGCGCGCCATGCCCTATGCGCGCCTCGCCGCCACGGTGCTGGGCGCCTTCATCGGGCCGGCCATCGCGCCGGACACCCTGCTGGCGATGTGCGAGGACGCCTATGGCGGGTTCGCCCATCCGGCGGTCTGTCCGCTGGTGCAGCTCGACCATGGGCTGTGGGTGCACGAGCTGTTCCACGGCCCCACGCTCGCCTTCAAGGACATGGCGATGCAGCTGCTCGGGCGGCTGTTCGACCACGTGCTCGGCCAGACCGGACAGCGCATCACCATCGTCGCCGCGACCTCGGGCGACACCGGCTCGGCGGCGATCGAGGCCTGCCGGGACCGCGCCAACATCGATCTGGTGGTGCTGCATCCGCGCGGGCGCACCTCGGAGGTGCAGCGCCGGCAGATGACCACCGTGCTCGCCGACAACATCACCAACATCGCCGTGGAGGGCAGCTTCGATGACTGCCAGGACCTGGTGAAGGCGATGTTCGCCGACACGGCGTTTCGCGACGAGATGGCGCTGTCGGCGGTGAACTCGATCAACTGGGCGCGGGTGGCGGCGCAGATCCCGTACTACATCGCCGCCGGCCTCGCACTCGGCGCGCCGGACCGCGAGGTCGCCTTCGCGGTGCCCACCGGCAATTTCGGCAATGTGCTGGCCGGCTGGGCGGCGGCGAAAATGGGGCTGCCGGTGGCGCGCCTGGTGGTCGCGTCCAACCGCAACGACATCCTGGCGCGCTTCCTCGCCGACAACGACATGTCGGTGCGCCCGGTGGAGCCGAGCCTGTCGCCCAGCATGGACATCCAGGTGAGCTCGAATTTCGAGCGCCTGCTGTTCGAGCTGCTCGGGCGCGACGGGCTGGCCACGGCGGCGACCATGCGCGGGTTTCGCGACACCGGACGGATGGCGGTGCCGGCGGCGGCGTGGGGCGCCGCTCGGGCGGCGTTCATCGGCGCCCGGCTCGACGACGCGGGCACGCTGGCCGAGATGGCGCGCTGGCACCGCGCGGCGGGGTATCTCGCCGACCCGCACAGCGCCGTGGCGCTCGCGGCTGCCCGCGCCCATATGATCCCAGGCATCCCGATGGTCGCGCTGGCGACCGCCGCACCGGCGAAATTCCCCGACGCGGTGCGCGCGGCGACCGGCCTCACCCCCCCTCTGCCCGCGCGGCTCGCCGACCTATATGAACGAGACGAGCGCATGGCGTGCGCGCCGGCCGATCTGGCGTCGATCCAGGCGCTGGTGCGGGCGGCCGCGCGCCGCAACTGAGCGAGCCGACCCGAGCAACCACACGAACGATCCAGAATCGGAGAGACCATGTCCGACGCCATCCGCGTCACCAGACTGCCCAGCGGGCTGACCGTTGCCACCGAGCGCATGGAGCGGGTCGAGACGGTGTCGTTCGGCGCCTATGTCGCCACCGGCGCGCGCCATGAGACCGCCGCCGAGAACGGGGTGTCGCATTTCCTCGAACACATGGCCTTCAAGGGCACCGCCCGGCGTGACGCCGCCCGCATCGCCGAGGAGATCGAAAACGTCGGCGGCCAGATCAACGCCTACACCGCGCGCGAGCAGACCGCCTATTTCGTCAAGCTGCTGAAGGAGGACCTGCCGCTCGGCGTCGATATCATCGGCGACATCCTGACCGGCTCGGTGTTCGCCCCCGAGGAGGTGGAGCGCGAGCGCGGCGTGATCCTGCAGGAGATCGGCCAGGCGAACGACACGCCCGACGACATCATCTTCGACCATTTCCAGACCACCGCCTTTCCCGACCAGCCGATCGGCCGGCCGGTGCTGGGCGCCGAGGAGATCATCGCCGCGATGAGCCGGCGGACATTGATGGACTACATGGCCAGCCATTACGCCGCCGCCAACATGGTGGTCTCGGCGGCCGGCAATCTGGAGCATGACCGCGTGCTGGAGCTGGTGGAGCGCCATTTCGCCGGGCTGCCGGCCGCGATGCCCGGGCCGGCGGCGGCGGCAAGCTATCAGGGCGGGGAGTTCCGCGAGGAGCGCGACCTCGACCAGGTGCATGTGGTGCTGGGCTTCCCCTCGGTGGGCTACAAGGACCCCGATTATTACCCGGTGCTGCTGCTCTCCACCCTGCTCGGCGGCGGCATGAGCTCGCGGCTGTTCCAGGAGGTGCGCGAGAAGCGCGGGCTGGTCTATTCGATCTATTCCTTCACCCAGCCCTTCATGGATGGCGGTCTGTTCGGCGTCTATGCCGGCACCGGCGCCGATGAGGTCGCCGAGCTGGTTCCGGTGACCCTGGGCGAGCTGCGCGCGGTGCACAGCCAGGTGCGCCAGGATGAGCTGGACCGGGCGCGCGCGCAGGTGAAGGCCGGGCTGCTGATGTCGCTGGAGAGCACCGGCAGCCGCTGCGAGCAGATCGCGCGGCAGTTGCAGGTGCATGGCCGCATCATCCCGATCGCCGAGACGGTGGGCAAGCTCGCCGCGGTGACGGTGGCCGACGTGCAGCGCGCCGCCGCCCGGCTGTTCGCCGGCGCGCCGACGGTCGCCGCGATGGGGCCGGCGACGCGCATGCCCGGGCTCGCCGCGATCCGTGAAAGCCTCGCGGCATGAGCAAGCTCGATCTGCTGGAGCGTCTGCTGGCGGCGGCGAAATCGGCCGGGGCGGATGCCGCCGACGCGGTGATGGTGGGCGGCAGTTCGCTGGCCGTGCAGCGGCGCCTGGGACAGACCGAGCAGTTGGAGCGGTCGGAAAGCCAGGATCTGGGCCTGCGCGTGTTCGTCGGCCGGCGCAGCGCGATGGTGTCGTCGAGCGTGATCGATCCGGCCGGCTTCGCCCGGCTCGCCGAACAGGCGGTGGCGATGGCGCGGGTGGTGCCCGAGGACCCGTTCGCCGATCTGGAGCCGTGCCACGCCCCCGACCCGGCCGGGCCGCTCGATCTGGTCGATCCGGCCGAGCCGGACGCACAGGCGCTGCTGGCGCGCGCCGCCGCGGCCGAGGAAGCCGCGCTCGCGGTGCCGGGCATCACCAATTCGGAAGGGGCCGAGGCCGGCTATGGCCGGGCCGAGATCGCGCTGGCCACCTCCAACGGCTTCGCCGGCACCTACAGCCGCACCAGCCACTCGGTGTCGGCCACAGCACTTGCCGGCAGAGGCACCTTCATGCAGCGCGACTATGATTATTCGACCGCGGTGTTTCTCGCCGATCTGGAGGATGCCGGGCAGATCGGGCGCAGCGCGGCGCGGCGGGCGCTGGCGCGGATGGACCCGGTGCGGCCGGCCACCGCGCGGCTGCCGGTGGTCTATGACCCGCGCGTCGCCTCCAGCCTGCTCGGGCATTTCTCCTCGGCGATCAACGGCGCCTCGGTGGCGCGCGGCACCAGTTTCCTCAAGGACAAGATGGGGCAACGGATTTTCGCCGCCGGGGTGGCGATCCATGACGATCCGCGCCGGGTGCGCGGGCTGCGCTCGCGCCCCTTCGACGGCGAGGGCACGCCCACCCGGGCGCTGGCGCTGGTGGCCGACGGGGTGCTGCAAAGCTGGCTGCTCGAC
>DAHWBL010000223.1 GCA_027323595.1 Acetobacteraceae bacterium
GGGCAAATGGGCGGCGCAGAACGGCATCAAGACGGCGATGACCCTGGTGTCGGATTACGGTCCGGGCATCGACAACGAGGTGTGGTTCCGCAACAGCTTCGAGGCCGCCGGCGGCAAGATGATCGGCGCACTGCGGGTGCCGCTCGCCAACCCTGATTTCGCGCCGTTCCTGCAACGCATCGCCGACGCCAAGCCCGATGGGCTCTACATCTTCGTCCCTTCCGGCATCGGCGCGGCGCTGATGCGTCAGTTCGTCGAGCGCGGCATGGACAAGTCCGGCGTGCGGCTGATCGGCACCGGCGACGTGCTCGATGACGAGCTGATGGACCAGATCGGCGACGTGGCGCTGGGCCTCATCTCTGCCTATCATTATTCCGACGCCCACAAGAGCCCGCTCAACAAGAGCTTCACCGAGGGCTTCGAGAAGGCGAACAAGATCCGCGCCAACATGATGGGCGTGGGCGCCTATGACGGCATGGCGCTGATCTACAAGGCGTTGGAAAAAACCAAGGGCGACGCCTCCGGCCCGGCCCTGCTCGCGGCGATGAAGGGCATGTCGTGGGAAAGCCCGCGCGGCCCGGTGGAGATCGATCCCGAGACCCGCGACCTGATCCAGAACGTCTATCTGCGCAAGGTCGAGAAAGTCGGCGGTCGCCTCGAAAATGTCGAGTTCGAGACCTTCCCGGCGATCAAGGACCCGGCCAAGCTGCCGGCCAAGACCGGCAACTGAGCCCGCCGGGCGATCGCCGCGCAGCCTTAGGGTGACGAGGCGGTGATGGCGCGTCGGCGACATCCGCGCCGACGCGCCCCCGCCGGCTTCGTCGTTCGCTGGCTGCGACGCACCATCGCCAGTCTGGTGCTGCTGGTGCTGCTGCTGGTCGGCGGCATCGCCGGCCTGGCGTGGCTCAGCGCGCCGGATCGCGACGCCACCGTCCACATCCCCGGTCTGCACGCGCCGGTCGGCATTCTGCTCGATGCCGACGGCGTGCCGCGTGTGCGCGCCACCGACAGCCATGATGCCGCGGCCGCACTTGGCTGGCTGCACGCGCGCGACCGGTTTTTTCAAATGGAGATGATGCGCCGGCTGGTGTCGGGCCGTCTCGCCGAGATCGTCGGACCCGCCGCCCTGCCCAGCGACCGGCTGATGCGCACGCTCGGCCTGCGTCGCGCCGCCGAGGCGGACTGGGCCGGCATGCCGGAGCCCACGCGCGGCCTGCTCGAAGCCTACGCCGCCGGCGTCAATGCCCGGCTTGCGCAGCGCGGCCGGCTGATCGCGCCGGAAATCCTCGCTCTTGGGGCGTTCGCCCGCGCGCCCTCTCCGGCGCCCTGGTCGCCGGTGGACAGCCTGCTGTGGGGCAAGCTGATGGCGCTGTCGTTGTCGGGAAACTGGCGCGCCGAGGCGGCCCGGCTCGCGGCGCGCGATCTGCCGGGCATGTCGCCGCGCGGGGTGCTGGCCTGGTGGCCGGTGGCACCGGGTCGGCCGGCCAGCGCCGCCCTTCGCCAAGGCTTCGCCGCGCCCGATCTGTCCGCGACTGCCCGGGCCCTGCTCGCCGCGATCCCGGCGTTTCCGGCCCCGAACACCTTGCCGGACGAAGCCTCCGACGCTTGGGCGGTCGATGGCGCACACAGCGCCACCGGCGCGCCGCTGCTCGCCGGCGACCCGCATCTGGGCTTCTCGCTGCCCGGCGTGTGGTATCTCGCCCGCATCGACACGCCCGACCAGACCCTGGCCGGCGCCACCGCGCCCGGCCTGCCGTTCCTGGTGCTCGGCCGCAACCGCGCGATCGCCTGGAGCTTCACCACCACCGGCGCGGACACCGAGGATCTGTTCATTGAGACCCTGACCACGGACGGAAAATATCAGACCCCGGGCGGCCCGGCCGCCTTTTCCACCCGCACGGAGACGATCTCGGTGCGCGGCGCCCCATCCGAGCAACTGCGCATCCGCACCACCCGGCACGGCCCGGTGATCAGCGACCTCATCGCCGCCCCGCCGGCTGGCACCGTCATCGCGCTGGCCGCTGCCATGCTCGACGGCCCGGACCATTCCGCCGCGGGTCTGGCCGCCCTCAATACCGCCGGCAGCGTCGCCGAGGCGCGCGCGCTCGCTCCAATGATCGCCGCGCCGGTGCAGAATTTGCTGGTCGCGGACCGCGCCCATATCGGCCTGTTCACCACCGGGCGCATTCCCCGCCGCCCGCCTGGCGATGATGGCGCCTATCCGGTGGCCGGCGCCGATGGCAGCCATGACTGGACCGGCTACGCGCGCGGCAATGATCTGCCCGGCTTCATCGACCCGCCGTCGGGCCGTCTGCTGAACGCCAATGAGCCGGTGGCGCCGGATTTTCCGCTGCTCATCGGCCGCGACGCCTACGGCCCCTGGCGCGCGGCGCGCATTCGCGAGCTGCTCGATGCCGGGCCCGCCGACAGCGCCAGCTTCGCCGCGATGCAGGCCGACGATGTGAGCCTGTGGGCGCGCGCCCTGCTGCCGGCACTGGGCGCGCTGCCGCCGCCCGCCAACCCGCGTGACGCCGCCGCCCGCGCGTTGCTCACCGGCTGGGACGGACGGATGGCGGTCAACCTGCCGCAGCCGCTGATCTTCGAAAGCTGGATGCAGCGCTTCTACCTCGACCTGCTGCCCGCCGGGCTGGACCAGGCGGCCGCGCCCTGGCTGGAGGTCGTCGCCCACGCGCTCGGGCCACAAGGGGCGGATCTGTGCGGCGCGGACTGTCCGGCGCGGCTGGCGCGTGCGCTGGCCGCATCCGACGATGCGCTCGCCGCTCGCTTCGGCGCCGATCCGGCCCAATGGCGCTGGGGCGCGGCGCACCAGGCGTTGTTCGCGCATCCGGTTCTGGGGCCACTGCTCGGTCGACTGCCGCTGCTCGGCTCCTGGTTCGCCGCCACCGTCGCGCTGCCAGGCAGCGATTCCACCCTGCTGCGCGGCGGCGGACGCCCCGGCGACCTGCTCGCCCGGCACGGCGCCTCGTTTCGCGGCGTCTATGACCTCGCCGACCTCGACCGCAGCCGCTTCATCGTCGCCCCCGGCCAGTCCGGCGACCCGTTCAGCGCGGCGGCCACCGGCTTGCTTGCGCGCTGGCGCGATGGCGCTACCGTAACGCTCGCGCGTGAGCCCGGCCGAATCGCGCGCAAGCTGCGCTGCGACCCTTGACCCAGCCACCCCGCGCCCCAGGTCTGCACTCGGAGTGAATATGGCCGCCCCCGCCCTTCCCGTCTCAAACCCGTTCGCCGAGGAAGCCCTTATCGCCGGCGTGATGTGGCGGCGCGTGGTCGCCTGGTGGTTCGATATGCTGCTGGTCGGGCTGCTCGCAGGGGTGCTGTGGTTCGTGCTGCTGACCTTCGGCATCTTCACCCTCGGCCTGTCGCTGCCGCTGCTCGGGCTGCTGCCGCTGTTGCCGCTGTGCTACCATGTCGGCTGGCTCGTCGGCGCGGGCGCCACGCCGGGCCAAGCGCTGACGGGGCTGATGGTGCGCGATAACGCCACCCTCGAACCGCCGGACCTGCTCGCCGCGCTGATCTCCACCATCGTGTTCTATGCCACCATCGCGGTCAGCTTCATCCCGTTGCTGATCACCCCCTTCACCGACCGCCATCGCACCCTGCACGATCTCGTCTCCGGCCTCGTGGTGGTGCGCGCGCGTGCCTTGTGGGGTGGGCGGTGAGCTATAAATCGCCGCGCCGGCCGCAATTTTTTTACACCACCGCGCCGCTGCCCTGCCCCTACGTGCCCGGCCGGACCGAGCGCAAGGTGGTCACCGAGATCGTCGGACCCGAGGGCGACATGCTGCACGACCGGCTGTCGCGCGCGGGCTTCCGGCGCAGCCACAACATCGCCTACGCTCCGGTCTGTCCGGGCTGCGGGGCGTGCGTGCCGATCCGCATCCCGGTGGCGCGCTTCACCCCCGACCGCACATTGCGCCGGCTCGCCCGCGTCAACCGGTCGATCATCGGCCGCGAGATGCCGGCGCGCGCCACCGCCGAACAGTTCCATCTGTTCCAGCGCTACCAACAGGCCCGCCACGCCGAGGGCGACATGGCGACGATGAGTTTCTACGATTATCGCGCGATGATCGAGGATACCCCGATCGACACCTTCGTGGTGGAATTCCGCGAGCCTGACGGCCAACTCGTCGGCGCTTGCCTCACTGACCGGCTCGGTGACGGGCTGTCGGCGGTCTATAGTTTTTTCACCCCCGAGCTGGACCGTCAGTCGCTGGGCACCTGGACGGTGCTCTGGTTGGTCGATCACGCCCGCGCCAGCGGCCAGCCGTTCGTCTATCTCGGATATTGGGTACCCGAGAGCCGCAAGATGGCGTACAAGGCGCGTTTCAGGCCGAGCGAAATTCTCGCCGCGGGCCAATGGCGCGACCTCAGCGACGCCGATCTGACCGGGACTGCGCTTTAGCTTAGCGATTATTTCACCGGCCCGGGCGATGCTGCGCCCTCCGCCGCCGACGGTTTCCCATGCGCAGCCGCCTCCTTTCGACACCACCGGGTTTCAGCCTGCTCGAAATCAGCGTGGTGCTGGCGGTTCTCGCCGCCGCCATCGCCGCGCTGCCGTCGCGGCTCCTGCCCGCCTTGTCCGGCCGCGCCGCCGCCGCCGCGGCCGCCGCCATCGCCACCGACCTGCGCATGGCACGCGACGCCGCCACCGCCGATGCCGCCGAGCAGGACGTGCTGCTCAGCGCCGATGGCGGCTCGTATCGTCTGCCTGCCGGCCTGCGCGCCCTGCCCTCCGGCACCCGGATCGACGGACCGGCACGGCTGCGCTTTTTTCCCGACGGCAGCGCCTCGGCCGCCGCGCTGTCGGTCCGCGTCGGCGTTCATCACGTCCTGGTGCGCATCGCGCCCCTGACCGGGCGCATCGACACCGATGCCGATGATGACTGACCGGCCAGGCTTCACCTTGATCGAAACCCTGATCGCCTTCGCCATCCTGGCGATGGCGGCCGGGGCGCTCTACCAGACCCTCGGCACCGCCGCCGTGCGCCGCCGCGCGATCGGACGCGAGACCGCCGCGGCGCTGCTCGGCCAGTCCGTTCTGGCCCGCGTCGGCCAGGACATGGAACTGCGCGCCAGTGCCGCGGACGGCCCCGGCTGGCACCTGGACATCAGTCGGCACGGCGACCCGGCCGCGCCCGCGCTCCTGGTGGTCGGCTGGGACGTGGTCGTCACCCTGCCGACCGGTGGCGGGCGGACGCTGCGCCTGTCCACCATCCGCCTTGGCGGCGCACCCGCCCCGCCATAATGCGCACCCGCCCAGGATTGAATCAAAAAGGCTTCACCCTGATCGAGACCTCGGTCGCGCTGCTGCTGCTCGGCATGAGCGCGCTGCTCGCGCTCGATCTGTTCACCCTGGCCGGCCACGCCCTGCGCGAACCGGCGCCATCGCCGGAAACCGTCCGGATGCTGGAGCTGGTTCGCGGGCGCATCGAGGGTGCCTACCCGGCCTGGGTGGCGGACGGGCCGGCACTGCCGCATGGCGATTTCGTCGGTGCGGGCCGGCTGCTCGAGATGATCGGCCCGGCACCCCGGGCGCTCCGACCAGGCGGGCTGGAGCGTTGGCGCCTCGCCCTGGTCGCCGGCCCCGGCGGCACCGACCGGCTGGAGATCAGCGTGCGTGGCGCTCCGGCCGAATCCGTCCCGCTCGGCGAACACGGCGCCGGCTTCGCCTATTTCGGCCAGATCGGCCCCGCCGTCGCGCCGGGCTGGCATGACAGCTGGCAAAATCAGCCAACGCTGCCGCTGCTGGTGCGGCTGCGCCCCGGCGCGCTGCCGGAGCTGGTGGCGCATCCGCTACTTGCCCCCGAGGCCGGCTGCCGCGCCACCGACAAATCCTG
>DAHWBL010000224.1 GCA_027323595.1 Acetobacteraceae bacterium
TATCGGCTCCAGTCCGCGCCCTCGTCGGCGGCAAGATCGTAGCCGAACAGATCGAGCCACCCACCCACGACCTGCTTGTCGATGCCACGCGCGGCCAGCCATTGTCCGCGCCGCTCGATGTCGCTCATCGCGGCCATGACCGGTCGCTTGGCGTCCATGCCGGCGAACGAGACACGAACGCCGGAAGAATCGACGGTGGCGTTCACCGATGGAAACCCGTGGCGCCCGCCAGCCAACTCGCCAAGCAGCGCGGACGGCACGAAGTGCGCATGTGCATCAACGATCACGACAGAGCCTCATTTGTTTGTATCCTCGCGATGTGCCAGGATCGGTGGCGGTGCATCATGTGGCGGGCACTTTTGCGGCATGGTGGATGATATAAAAACTCAACGCAAATCCTGATCGTAGATCGTCGCATCATCGGGCATCGTGGTCAGCAGACCGGCTTCAAGCCCCATCCGATAGGTCGCCTCGATCTCGCGGCGCATCGCAGCGGCCGGCAGAACATCCATGGCAAGACGTGTCTTTTCGCGAACCATGTCCGCGATCGCCTTGCGATCGGCGGGGTCTGTCGAGGAGGAGATAAATGACGCGGCCTCCACCGGGTTGGCGACGACCCAGGCGGCCGCGGCGGCATATGCCCGATAAATCCGCGGCACCAGCTCCTTGTGCGCCGCGATCCAGTCACGATGCGCGGCCACGCCAAGATTGGGAATCCGCTCCGACGCGGCAAAGCGGCTCCAGACCGTGGGGATGTTGAGATCGACGGTGTGAATTCCCGGCCGCCTTGACAGCACCAGCGAATAGGCAGGCTCCCACAGCTCGACCGCCTCGGCCCGATCCGCCAGCGCGTAGGCGACCAGCCCGGCGGTTGCCGTGTTGATCACCTTGAAGGACGAGGTTTTCACCCCTTGCTGCTGGGCGAACCATTCGAACATCGTATAGTTCGTCGTGCCTTTTGCCGCGGCGATCTCGCGACCTTGCAGGTCGGCGAGAGTCTTGATGTCGGCACGATTGGTGACGACCGCTCCCCAATAGTCGAACAGGTTGAAAAGATAGGTGGTCTTCACGCCGCGCGTGCTGGCGAGCGCCTGCATCAGAACCGAGGCGCTGCCACCGACCTCCAACTGGCCGCTGTTGAACTCAACCGAATAGGCGTCGGGGGGCAGGGCGGCGAAGGTGATATCCACCTCGTTCGCCAGGTCGAACTTCTGCTGTTTGATGACCGAGGTGAGAACCGATCCGAGCGAGGGTGGCGTGAACACCGCGATGCTGACCGCCTCGGGCGTGGCGGCGCGCGCGACCGGCATGACGCACGCCGCACAGATCGCAACGGCTGCAAGCATCCACGATGTCCGCGGCATCATTCAAAACCTTTCAACATCGTGCGGGCAATGACCAGTTGCAGGATTTGGCTGGTACCCTCGTATATCCGCAAAACCCGTGAGTCCCGGTAGAAGCGTTCGATCGGGTGGCCGGAAATATATCCCGCGCCGCCAAGGATCTGCACCGCCCGATCGGCGATGCGCGAGACCGATTCGGAACAAAAATACTTCGCCGCCGCCGCGAGATTGCGCGCATCACCACCCCGGCTCAACGTCTCTGCCGCCTGCAACGTCAGGGCATGACCAGC
>DAHWBL010000231.1 GCA_027323595.1 Acetobacteraceae bacterium
TCGGCGCGCTGGCCGAGGTGCTGCGCCGGCACCCCGATGTGTGGATTCTTTCCGATGAAATCTACGAACATCTGATCTATGAGGGCTGGCAGAATCCGTCGATCGCCGCCATCGCACCGGATTTGAAGGACCGGGTTCTCACGCTGAACGGCGTGGCCAAGACCTATGCTATGACCGGCTGGCGGATCGGCTATGGCGGCGGACCGCGCGGGTTGATCCGTGGCATGGTGAACATGCAGGGCCAGGCCACCTCGGGGGCGTGCAGCATCGCCCAGGCGGCGGCGGCGGCGGCATTGGATGGGCCGCAGGCGGTGGTGGCCGAGCAGGCGGCGATCTATCGTCGGCGGCGCGACATGCTGGTGCAGATGCTGCGCGCGGCCGATGGCATGGTGTGCCATCGCCCGGAGGGGGCGTTTTATCTGTATCCCGACGTCGGCGGATTGCTCGGCCGGCGCACCCCGGCGGGAAAACTTCTTGCCAATGACGAGGATGTCGCGATGGCGTTGCTGGAGGAGGCATCGGTGGCGGTGGTGCAGGGCGCGGCGTTCGGGCTCAGTCCGTATCTGCGCATCAGCTACGCCGCCGAGGAGGCGGTCCTGCGGGTCGCGGCCGAGCGGATCGTGGCGTTCTGCGCGGGCCTGAGGGCGGCATGATCACGCCGCAATTCGCCCGCGCCATGGCTTCCTATAACGCGGAGATGAATCGCCGGCTGTATGATGCCGCCGCGCGGCTGCCGCAGGCCGAGCGGCTTGCCGATCGTGGCGCCTTCTGGGGCAGCATCCACGGCACGCTCGCCCACATATTGTGGGGCGACGCGATGTGGATGCACCGCTTCGCCGGCTCGCCGGCGCCTGCGGTGGGGATGGCAGAAAGCCCGAGCTGGCAACAGGATTTCGACACCATGGCGGATGCGCGGGCGCGCGCCGACGCCGACATCGCTGCCTGGGCGGAGACGCTCGATCAGGCCTGGCTGGACGGCGAGATGGTGTGGTTCTCCGGCGCGCTTGGGCGTGAGCTGCGCAAAGTGCGCGGGCTGCTGGTGGCGCACATGTTCAACCATCAGACCCATCATCGCGGCCAGGCGCACGCGCTGATCACCGCGGCGGGGGAGCAGACCGGCGATACCGATCTTTTCATTCTGGTGCCGTGACGTAAGCGGCGCGGCCATGGGGGAAACGACAATGAAAATGTTCGATCTGAGCGGGCGTGTGGCGCTGGTCACCGGGGCGGCGAACGGTCTGGGGCGCGAGTTCGCGCTCGGTCTTGCCGAGGCCGGTGCCGAGATCATCGTGGTGGATCGCGACCAGGCGGGCGCTGAGGAAACCGCGGGGTTGGTGGGGCAGAACGGCGGTCGCGCGCATGCGATCATTGCAGATGTCACCAGCGAGGATCAGGTTCAGGCGATGGCCGATGACGCCATTGCGCGGGTCGGGCGGATCGACATGCTGGTGGCCAATGCAGGCGTGGCGAGCGCGCCCAGGCGGGTGCATGAAACCGCGCTCGATGAGTGGCAGCGGGTGGTGGACATCAATCTCACCGGCGTGTTCCTCACCAACCGCGCGGTGCTGCCGGCGATGCTGCGCCAGGGCGGCGGGGCGATCGTCAATCTGTCCTCGATCGCCGGGCTGGTCGGCTTCTATCCGGGATTTCCGCGGATCGGGGCAGCGTATTTCGCGACCAAGGCCGGCGTGATCGGGCTGACGCGGCAGATCGCGGTGGAATATGCCGCCGATGGGGTTCGCTGCAACGCCATCGCGCCGGGCTGGCATGGCGGCACGAAGCTTGGCGCGGCGACCGGCGCGGTCAGCACGAAAGCGGAAGTCGCGGCCTTCGAGCAGGCGATTTTGGATGGCACGCCGATGGGGCGGCGCGGGCGGGCAGACGAACTGCGCGGGCTGGTGCTGTATTTATGCAGCGACGCCGCCGGCTATGTGACCGGGCAGGTCTTCACCCAGGATGGTGGCTGGACGGCGCGATAATCCGCCCCCGTCACAGGCCCTTCGCGCGCTTGTCGCGCGTCCAGTCCGCGAGCAGCCCAGGTGCCTCGCGTGCGGCCTTGGCAAGAAAGCCGGGCGTGTCGGAGCGGGTGGTGATTTCCAGCCGCAGCCCGTTGGGGTCGAAGAAATAGATCGACTGCACGAATTCATGATCGACCAGGCCACGCACTTCCACGCCGGCGGCCTCCAGCCGTGCCTTGGCGGCGAGAACCTCGGCGACGGAGCCGACCTCGAGCGCCATGTGCTGCACCCAGGATGGCGTGTTGGGCGAGGGCAGCGGCTTTTCGGATTTCGCCAGATCGAAAAAGGCGAGATAGGAACCGTTACCGAGCTCGAAGAAGATGTGCGCGTAGGGGCCGGATTCACCGGTGCTGGGCACCGCGTCCACCTCCATGAAATGCACCAGCGGCAGCCCGAGCAGGTCCTCGTAAAAAGCGCGGGTTTCCTCGGCGTCGCGGCATGGATAGGCGAAATGATACATGCCGCGCAGTTTGATCGCTGATGTCGGATGGTCCATGGCCATGTTCTCCGGTCAGAGCGGTGTGGTGATCGGGTCGTACTGGAACACCCAGTCATAGCGCGCCGAGATTTTTTCCTCGGTCCATTCGCGCGCGACATAGGCGGCGCCCTCGGCGGGGTCGGCGAGGGTGGGGTTGTGGAAGCGGTGCGCGTTGTCGGTGGCGGCGTTGACCAGGCGCGTGGTGCGCCCCACGCGCAGCGCGCTGAAGCGCGCGAGCGCGGCGGCCACATTGCTGTCCGCCTCAAGGCAGCGGGCGAGCACCATGCCATCCTCGATGGCCATGTTCGCGCCCTGCGCCATGAATGGCAGGGTGGGATGCGCGGCGTCGCCGATGATCACCGCGCGGCCTTCGTGGTAGCGCGGCAGCGGGTCGCGGCCGAGCAGCGCCCATTTGTACGGCACGTCCATCTCGCGCACGATGGTGCGCACATCCTCGTGCCAGCCTTCGAAGTCGGCGAGCGCTTCGGCGTGGGTGCCGGCCTCGGTCCAGGATTCGACGGGCCAGTTCTCGCGCTCGATGGCGCCGACGAAATTCAGCAGCCGGCTTTCATGGATCGGGTAGGTGACCACGTGGCCGCCGGCGCCGACCCAGTTGGTGCCGACCGGGCGGGCGAGATGGGCGGGCAGGCGCTCCATCGGCACCACGCCGCGCCAGGCGGCGATGCCGAGGAACTTCGCCGGCGTCTGGCCGAAGATCGTTTGCCGCACGGCCGAATGCACGCCGTCGGCGCCGACGAGCACGTCGCCACGAATGGTGCGACCGCCATCCAGATGCAGGGTGATATCGTCCGCGGTCTGCACGAAGCCGGTGGCGCGCGCGGAGGTGACGACGCAGTCCGGCTGGCGGGCGCGCACCGCGTCCAGCAGGATCCGATGCAGATCGCCGCGATGCATCAGCCAGTAGGGCGCGCCGAAGCGGGCCACCGAGACCTCGCCCAGATCGAACAGTTTCCAGGTCTGGCCTGTGTTGAACAGGCGCACTTCCTTGGCGACCGGCGTGCAGGCGGCGTGCGCCATCGCCTCACCCAGGCCCAGATGGATCAGAACGCGGGTGCCGTTGGCGGAAAGCTGCACGCCCGCGCCGAGTTCCTTCAGTTCGGCGGCCTGTTCATAGATGGCGACCTCGATGCCGCGCTCGATCAGGCAGAGGGCGGCGACCAGCCCGCCGATGCCGCCGCCGGCGATGATGACGCTGGGTTTGTTGCTCATCGCGATCGTCCTTTTCTGTCGCTCATTGCGCCGCCGCGAGGGCAACGTCGGTGGTTTTTTCACGCATGCCGGCGAGCTGGCGCAGATAGAGCGGCATGATGCCGATCGCGGCGACCAGCCCGATGGCCAGCGGGATCGCGGCGATCATGAACAGGCTCTGCGGCGAGGCGCCGGCCTTGAGCAGGATGCCGCCGAGCAGCGGGCCGAGCGCGCCGCCGACGCGGCCGAAGGCGAAGCAGGAGCCGACCCCGAGCGAACGGATCGCGGTGGGAAACACCTGGCTCTCGCAGGCGATGTTGCCGAATTGCAGCCCCAGCAGGCAGAAGCCCGCCACCCCCATCAGCGCCATCACCGGCCACAGATCCGACCCCGCCAGACCGATGCCCACGAGGGCGGGAATGGCGATGGCGAACAGGATCGGCACCGGCGCGAAACCGAAACGATCCAGCGGGCGCATGATGACCAGCCCGCTCGCGGTGCCGGTGAACTGGAACACCGTGGTGGCGAGCTGGCCTTGTGCCACCGAGAAGCCCGACTGGGCGAGCAGGGTGGGCGTCCATTGATTGACGAAGAACAGGATCATCAGGCAGCACATGCTGCTGACCCAGAACAGCGGCGTGAGGAAGGCGAGCCGGCCGCTGAACAGGGCGGCGAAGGAATTTGTCTTTGTCGTGGATTCCTCACCC
>DAHWBL010000417.1 GCA_027323595.1 Acetobacteraceae bacterium
GCAAGGCGGCCGTGCGCGAGCTGGTCGGCCCCGGCGGCGTCAGCCTGGGTCACAGCTACGACGAAGCCGAGATGCACATCGTCTGCCCCTGGCACGGCTACGAATTCCGCCTGTCCGACGGCGTGCACGCGCGCGACGAGCGGGTGCGGCTGAAAAAATACGCCGTCAGCGAACATGACGGCATGGTCTACGTCATTGTCTAGGCCGGAAGAATTCGCCGAGCTGGCCAGCAGCATCGCGGCGGCCTGCGCCGAGGCGATCGAGGCCGGCGTGGTCGCCGATCTGCCCGACGAATCGCTCGGCCAGGCGCTCGCCAGCCTGATCCGCCTCTACGCCGCCAAGGCCCAGGAAGGCGCGCTGCCGCCGGCCTTCGGGCGCAACTCCGGCATCGCCGTCACCGATGTCGCGATCGGCTGCACCGCGATGATGGAAGCCATCGACCTCAGCCTGTTCGATCTGGGCGCCTGGCAGAGCATGGCCGGCGTCGGCCGCCGCATCGCCCCGTCCGCGCCGGCGCGCGGGAACGTGAACGGGCCACACCCGACAAGGAGCCACCCATGAACGCCGTCGATCCCGCCTTTCGCGATCTCGCCCAGAAGGAATTCGACACCACCACCCTGCTGCGCAACGCCGCCAGCCAGCGCGACGCCCGCGGCTACGACGATTTCATGATCATCGATGTGGATTCACATCATTATGAAACCGAGGCGTTCTCCGAGATCGCCAACTACATCGAAAATCCGGTGCTGCGCGACGAGGCGAAATACCAGGGCATGGCCCGTGGCGGCATCGGGTCGGCGGATGGATCGTACCAGGAGCTCGGCGGGCGCATCACCCGCTATCCGGGCCGCAAACTCGAAAAGGTCCCGCCCACGCCGCACCGCGACATCACCCTGATGAAGCGCTGGATGGATGCGATGGGCGTCGATGTGGCCTGCATGTTTCCCACCCCCATGCTCAACCTGGCCGCCTGCCCGCGCGTCGAGGTCGAGGTCGCGCTCGCCAACGCCTACAACAAATGGCTGTGCGACACGATCCTGGACGAGGAACCGCGCATCCGCTCCATGCTGTACCTGCCGTTCCACGATCCCGAGGCCTGCTATCGCACCGTGCAGGAATTCGGCCACCGTCGCGGCGTCATCGGCTTCATGGTCACCGCCACCCATTATCGCGGCAACTGGGACAACGTCTACGCCAAAACCTACGCCGCCATCGAGGAACTCGGCCTGCCGCTCGCCTTCCACGCGGCCTTCTCCTGGTCCGATCCGGGCCTCGCACTCACCAACCGCTTCATCGGCGTGCACGCGCTCGGCTTCGCCTGGCACAACATGCTGCACATGACCAACTGGGTCACCAACGGCATGCCCGAGCGCTTCCCCAGGCTCAAGACCATCTGGATCGAATCCGGCCTCGCCTGGCTGCCCTTCCTGATGCAGCGGCTGGACAATGAATTCATGATGCGCACGTCCGACGTGCCGCTGCTGAAGCGCAAGCCCAGCGAATACATGCGCGACATGTACTTCACCAGCCAGCCGATGGAGATGGTGGATAATCGCGAAGCCCTCGAACTCACCTTCAAGATGATCAAGGCCGACACCCAGCTCGTCTACGCCTCGGACTATCCGCACTGGGACATGGACCTGCCCTCCACCATCTACGATCTGCCGTTCCTCACCGAAGGCTCCAGGCGCAACATCCTGGGCGCCAACGCGATGAAGCTGTTCAACATCGAACCCACACTGTCCGCCCCCAAGCTCGCGCGTCGTGCCGCGGCCGGCAAAAGCTGATCGCCGCGCGCGGCTTGACAGCCACCGCCCACCGGCTCATTTTCCGCCCCGTTTACACGATCGTTTGAAACAGGGAGACGGAAATTGTCCAAGGCCGGTCTGGTAATCAGCGCGCATCCGGGAGATTTCGCCTGGCGGGCCGGCGGCGCCATCGCGTTGCACGCCAAACACGGCTACCACATGAAAATCGTCTGCATGGCCTTTGGTGAGCGCGGCGAAAGCCAGTTCGCCTGGAAAGAAGCCGGCGTGCGCATGGAGGATGGGAAAGCCCAGCGCCGCGACGAGGCCCAGCGCGCCGCGGATTCACTCGGCGCTGAAATCGAGTTCTTCGACGCCGGCGATTATCCGCTGCACCCCACCGAAGCCATGCTCGACCGCACCATCGACATCTTCCGCGAGCTGAAACCCGAATTCGTGCTCACCCACTCGCTCGAAGACCCCTACAATGTCGATCACCCCGAGGCGACGCGCTTCGCCCAGGAGGCCCGCATCATCGCCCAGGCCGCCGGCCACAAGCCGGACCCGTCGCGCAGCTATTCCGCCCCGCCGGTGTTCCTGTTCGAACCGCACCAGCCCGAGATGTGCAACTTCAAGCCGCAGGTGATCCTCAACATCGACGAGGTGTGGGAAACCAAACGCAAAACCTTCGAGATTCTGGCAGCACAAAAACATCTGTGGGCCTATTACGAACGGGTCGCGCTGCAACGCGGCGTGCAGGGCGGACGCAACACCGGCAAGGCGATGACCTACGGCGAGGCCTATCAACGCCTGTTCCCCATGGCGGTGGACCGGCTGGGCTGACCGCCATGGACGGCGACCAGCCTTCGAGCCGCGACCGTCTGATCATCGCGGCGCAAAGGCTGTTCGCCAGACATGGCTATAACGGCGTGTCGGTGCGCGACATCGCCGCCGAGGCCGGCATGAACTCTGCCTCCATCGGCTATTATTTCGGCGGCAAGGAAAACCTGCTCGCCGAGGTCTATCGCCGCTCCGCCGCGCCGATGAAGGCCGAACGCCGCCGCCGCCTCGCCGAGCTCGACGAGGCCGGCATCACCGACCTGCCGGCGCTGATCGACGCGTTCGTCCGCCCCGCCCTGCTCGCCGACGAATCCGGCAGCTTCCTGCGGCTGCGCACCATCCTGTCGGCGGAAAACTCCGACATCTTCAGCAGCCTCACCGCGGAAAACTTCGACGACACCAGCGCCGAATTCATCGACCGCCTCTGCCGCGCCCTGCCCAACCGGGCGCGCACCGAAATCATGTGGCGGTTTCATTTCATGCTCGGAACACTCTACTACAGCGCCACCGGGCCCCAACGCATCGCCACCATCTCCGACGGGCAATGCGACCCGCATGATGTGGATCGGCTGCTGGCCAGCCTCGTTCCGTTTCTGGTGGCGGGGTTTTCGGCGCAAGAAAAGGATGTTCTTTCTTGAAAGAAAGAACCAAAGAACTTTTATAAATTAAGGGTGTTTCCGCACCGACAGGCCACATTTCCAAAAGTTTTTTGCTTCTCTTTTTCAAAAAAGAAGCCCTTCACTTCCTCCCCCGCGCCGTCCTGCCCGCCGATATCAACGCATCATTGATCTGCGCCGGCGGCAGCCCCAGCGGCAGCAGCCAGCCCCAGCCGCTCGCGCGAATGCGTTCCGCCGGCGCACCGATGTCGAACGCCATCGCCGGCAGTCCCGCCTGCCAGGCCAGCGTGAGCGTGTAGCACCAGGTCTCCGGCCAGATCGACGGCACCCAGGCAATGTCGCCCTCCTGGGCGGCGATCAGCCCCGGCGCGTCCGCCTCGGCATAGGCGCCGGTGAGGCTGCACCAGCCGGTGTCGAGCAGGCGCGCATCGTCGCAACTATGCCCGACCAGCGCGAAGGTGATGCCCAGCCGCCGGTTCGCCGCGTCACGCGCGCAGGCGAGCACGGTGTCATAGCCCTTCTCGATGCCGATCGCGCCAGGGATCACCACGCGGATCGCCGCATTGGGGTCGGCGCGCGGCACCGGCGGGCGCAGGCTTTCCACCGCCGGCTCCCAGGCCACCGGCGCGGGCCGGATTTTCGGAAAATGCCGGCGATAGCGCCGCGCCGTGTCGGGCGATGGCGCGATCACCCGCGCGGCGGTGGCAAGCCGCGGCGCCGAGCGCGCCACCAGCTCGGTCGGCGTGATCGTCTCATCGATGTTGGTGCCACGATCGCGCACGCAGGTCTCGCAGGCCGCCAGATCAGGCTCGCCGCAATAGCGATCGCCGGGACCGACCAGATTGATACGCGGGCAGAACCATGAATAATCGTGCAGCACCACCTCGCACGGCACGCCCAGCGCCTCGGGCAGGCCCAGCATGTCGGGATGGTGGCCGATGAAATGATGCAGCTCCACCTCCACCGGGCGGTCCGCGCGGAGCAGCTCCAGCAGCTCGTTCCATTGTGCCGGCAAGGCGAATTGCAAATTCGGGTATGCCGCCGCGTCGCCCTCATGCACCTGGCAGACGAACTGCGGGCCGATGCGCGCGGGCAGCAGCACGATCGGGCGCTGTCCCTGCGCGCGGATCGCCGCGGCGCGCTCGGCCACCCGCCGCTTCACCCCGCCCTCGCGCCGATGCGTCATCAGGATCACCGCGCCCGCCTCGCCCGCCCCGGCCCGCCAGCGCGCCAGATCGATCAGCCGCCGGCCCGGCGCCATCGGATCGCGCGCCACCCAGTCATGGATCACCCGCTCATAGCCCGGATGCAGCCGCTCCAGCACTTCGAGATTGCGCGCGATCAGATGCCCCTTGGCGGCACCGAACGAGCGCCCGCCGACGTGGCCCACGAACAGGCTCGGCAACCCGACATGGCGCCACCCCACCGCGCGCGCGCGCAGGCACCAGTCGTTCTCCTCGCCATAGCCCTGGCCGAACACGTCCTCGCGCAGCCCACCCACCTGGTCCAGGCAGTCACGGCGCATGTACATGCAAAATCCGATGCCGCTCGGAATATCCACCGGCTCGGCGCCGCTCGCCGCGGCCAGCCGGTCGAGCCCGACCGTGGCGGCAAGATCAGGCACCGCATTGTCCTCGTTGGGCCGCGGATAGCTCATGATCGTCGCGTCGTTGGACAGCGGCGTGACGCTGCCGATATCAGGGGCGGCGAGGGCGGCGGCGCGCAGCCGCTCCAGCCACCCCGGCGGCACCAGCGTGTCGGAATTGAGCAGCACCACATCCCGCCCGGCGGCCTGGCGGATGCCCTCGTTGGCGGCTCCGGGAAATCCGCGATTGCGCGCGAGCCGATGCAGAACGATGCGCTTGCGCGCCGCCAGACTGTCCAGCAGCGCGCGCATCGCCGGCTCGGGCGCGCAATCCTCCACCACCACGATGCGCGCCCCGCGCGGCAGGCTGGCGCGCACGCTGTTGATGCAGGCAAGGGTTTCCTCGACCCCGCGATAAACCGGGATCACCACGTCCACACCGCGCGCGCGGTCCGCCGGCGCGGTGGGCGCGGCGCCGACCAGCGCGGCGGGAATGCCCGCGGTGGGCAGCGCCACATCCTCGGCGGCCGGCGCGGCGTCGGCAGGAAACAGCCGCCGCACCTGCTCCACCGCCGCCGCGGCACTGCGTCGTTCCAGCCCCGGATCGAGCGGGCTGCCATAGAGCGGCCGCCCATCGCCGCCCAGCAGGGTGATCGCGCCCGCGCCGAGCCCGTGCGCCGCCAGCGTCGCCGCATCGATGCGAAAGCCGCGCGGCCGCGCGCCATAGCGCGGATGATCGACCGCCACCTCCAGATCGGCGGTCCAGCGCAGGCGCATGCCTCCGCCAACCAGGCACAGCTCGGGCGCATGGTCCGGATCGCCCGGCTGCCAGGCCCAGCCGTCGATCCCGCCATCGCGCGCGGCAACGAACCCCTCCACCCGCGCGATGGCGTCCGGCCGGATCGGACTGCCGATCAGCGGCACGCCATCCAGCGTCACCATAACCGCGCGCGCGGACTGCCAGCCAGCCGGCAACATCACCCGCCCGCCGGCGCGCGGCACCGCCACCCGCGTCTGGTCCACAAAAATCCGCAAGGCCCGCCGCGCCCGCTCCGGCGCCAGGCCGAAACGCAGCTCCCCGGCGGCGGTGAGACCGCACCAGCCCGGCGCGCCGGACGCCTCCACCACCGCGCCGATCAGCGCCGCGAAGCCCGGCCCGTCCGGAGGAGCCTGGCGATGCAGCAGCGCGGCCAGCTCGTCGCGGGCGATATCGGCAAAGCCGAAGCGATGCCGCACCGCCGCCAGCAGCACCCACGCGTCGCGCAGATCCTCCAGCCGCGCCA
>DAHWBL010000241.1 GCA_027323595.1 Acetobacteraceae bacterium
TTGGCGTCGGCATAGCCGAAATCATACAGACGATTGCCGACCTTGCTGATGGTGTCACCCGAGCCGTAGCCGCGGTCGATGGTCACATCAAGACCGTTATCCTTGAAAAAACCGCTGGCCAGCGCAGCCGAATATGGCAGATGGGTGCCGATCACCACCCAGTCGAGCGCGAATTTCACCGGTGTCGGCGGTGCCTGCGCGCGCGCGCATGCGGGCAGCATGAATGCGAGCAGTCCGGCAAGCCAAACCATGCGTTTCATGCCAACCCCCTTTAGGTAGCGCGTGAGAATACCTGCACCTCGCGTGCCACCGCCGCCACGATCAGCCGGGGCGCACCCCGCCGGCGATGGTGGTCCGCAGCAACAGCCGGCGTTCGCCTGGCGAAAAATCGGTTCTCGCGTGCATCGATGCGCGATTGTCCCACACGATCAGATCGCCAGGCCGCCACACATGCTCATAAACGAACTCCGGATTTTCAGAGTGATCGAACAGCAGCTCCAGCAGCCGCGCGCTCTCGTCGGGTTCCAGCCCCTCGATTTCCTCGTTCATCAGCCGGTTCACATAAACCGCCTTGCGCCCGGTTTCATCGTGGGTGCGAAACACCGGATGCGCGCTCTGCGCGGACGCAGCCACCGCCTGCCGATTGGGATCGCCGCGCTGCACCGCGCCATAGCTGTAGAAATGCCGCGCCCGCCGCCCTTCCAGCCGCGCCCGCACCGCCGGATCGAGCGTCTCGTAGGCGGTATAGCAATTGGCGAAAAGCGTGTTGCCGCCGACCGAGGGCACCTCCACCGCGAACAGGCATGTGCCATTATGCGGCAACTCGGAATGGATCATGTCGTGATGAAACATCATCTCGCCATCCGGCAACGCACCGATGGCCTCGCCGTTCTCGCGGATGTTGGAAATCAGCATGATATCATCGAGAAGATTGTCAAATCCGGGCGGCCGGAATTTCGCCGGTCTGGCAAGTTTGCCGATCGGCCCGAAGATTTCGGTCACCCGACGCAGATCAGCCTGCGACAAAGGCTGGCCACGAAACAGCAAAATCACATGATCCAGCCAAAGCTGCTTCAATCGCGCCGCCGTCGCGGCGGCGATCGGCCGGCTCAGGTCCACCCCTTCGACCAGCGCGCCGATATGCCGCGACAGCCTGCTGATCTTGAGCCCGTCCGAGGCCATCATATCGGCCATCCTCGCCCTCCTGTTTTGCCAACAGGCTAGCCACAGCGGCGGCGGCGCACAACGCCAAACTCCGCCGAACCTGCCGGCCCGGACAACGACAACTGGCCCGGCGGCGGCGAATTATCCACAAAATCCACCCAGCACGCACCTCGTGTTGCCAGACCGGACAGCGCTGCTATCGTGCGCGCCAAGGGCAACCAGGTGGCGCGGTCCGCGCGCACCGGCAGCGATGATGGACACCTCATGAAGCTTCCCGATTTCACCTACGCCGCCCCCACCGATCTGCGCGGCGCCATCAGCCTTCTCGCCGCGGACCCCGCCGCGCGCGCGCTCGCCGGTGGCCAGAGCCTGATCCCGGTGCTCGCCTTTCGGCTCGGTGCCCCCTCCATGCTCGTCGATCTGTCCAACATTGCCGATCTGGACAAGATCGAGGTGAACAATGCCCGATTGCGGATCGGCGCGATGGCACGCTGGGCGGCGGTGGCGGAAAGCCCGCTGGTGCACACGCATCATCCGCTATTGCGCGCCGCGATCAGCCATGTCGCGCATTATCAGGTGCGCAACCGCGGCACCATCGGCGGCAGCCTCGCCCATGCCGACCCCGCCGCCGAGCTTGCCGCCGTCGCCCTCGCCTGCGACGCCACCATCATCGCGCAGGGGCCGCAGGGCCAGCGTCGCATCGCGGTGGCGGATTTTTTCTGCGGCGCGCTCACCACCGCGCTCACCCCCGCCGAACTGGTGATCGCGCTCGAACTGCCATGCATGCCCACCGACCTGCGCTGGGGCTTTGCCGAGTTTGCCCGCCGCCGCGGTGACTTCGCTCTGGCTGGCGCGGTGGTGCATTTCAGCCTCGATGCCGCGGGAGCCATCATCAACCCTCACATCGCCGGCATCGGCGCGTCGGACCGCCCGCGCCGGCTCACCGCCCCCGAAACCGTGCTCGCCGGACAGGCCCCGAGCCTTGCGATCCTGCGCGCCGCCGCCGACGTCGCCACCGCCGAGACCGACGCGGCCGACGATCTGCACGGCTCGGCCGCCTATCGCCGCTCGCTCGCCGGCACCATGGTGCTGCGCGCCCTCGCGGACGCCTGCGCCATCACCCTGCCCTGATAAGCATCCTCCAGGAATCACTCGTATGCCGACACTGCCCATCGACTGCACCGTGAACGGCGCCGCCACCCACCTCGATGTCGCGCCGCGCACCATCCTCGCCGACGCGCTTCGCCAGGACCTGGGGCTCACCGGCACCCATGTCGGCTGTGCGCACGGCTCCTGCGGCGCCTGCACCATCCTGCTCGACGGTGCAGCGGTGCGCTCCTGCCTGATGCTCGCGGTGCAGGCGGCGGGCCACGCCATCACCACCATCGAGGGCCTGTCCAACCCCGACGCGCTCACGCCGCTGCAGGCGGCATTTCGCAAACATGGCGCGCTGCAATGCGGCTTTTGCACTCCGGGCATGATCGTCACCGCCCACGCGCTGCTCAGCGCCAACCCCGACGCCGATGCGGACACCATCCGTGACATGCTGTCCGGCAACCTGTGTCGCTGCACCGGCTATATCTCCATCATCGAGGCCGTGCTCGACGCGCGCGCCGCCTACCAGGAGGCCCGGGCATGAACGCGCCACTGGTTGGACAGCCGATCGAGCGCATCGAGGATTTGCGCCTGCTGCGCGGCGCGGGCTGCTTCACCGACGACATCGCAGCACCCGACGCGCTCGCCGCGGTGATCCTGCGCAGCCCGCTGGCGCACGGGCTGATCACCCGGCTGGACACCGAGGCGGCGCAGAAACTTCCTGGTGTGGTCAGCATCATCACCGCGCGCACCATCGGCATGCCGGTCCCCACCATTCCCTTGCGGCTTGCTCCGTTGGCCGAACTCGTGCCCTACGAACAACCGGTGATCGCCCAGGACCGGGTGCGCTACGTGGGCGAGCCGATCGCCATGGTCGTCGCCACCTCCGCGGCGATCGCCGAGGACGCGCTCGATCTGATCGAGCTTGAAATCGCGCCACTGCCCGCGATCGTCACCAATGACGACGCCGCCGCCGCCGCCGCGCTGCTGTTCCCCGATTCGGGCAGCAATCTTTGCATCACCTACACCGCGCGGCTGGGCGACGCCGCGCAGGAGTTTCCTGGCGCCATCATCGTCGAGGATGATTTCTCCACCCAGCGCCACACCGCCGCAACCATGGAAACCCGCGGCCTGCTCGCGCGCTGGGACGCCGCACGTGGGCATCTGACGGTGCATGGCGCGGCAAAGGCGCCCTGGGCCGGCCGGCGCATGCTCGCCCGCCAACTCGGTCTCGATGAATTCAGCATCGACATGATCGCGGTCGATGTCGGCGGCGGCTTTGGCATGCGCGGCGAGTTCTATCCCGAGGATTTCCTGGTCCCCTTCGCCGCGAGGCATCTGGATCGCCCGGTGAAATGGATCGAGGACCGCCGCGAACATCTGCTCAGCGCCAACCATGCCCGCGAGTTCGACGCGCATCTGCAACTCATTCTGTCCCCGGCAGGCGATATTCTTGCCGTGCGCGGGCGCGCGCGCTGCAATCTGGGTGCCTACATGCGCGCCAACGCCTCCATCGCGCCGCGCAATGTCGCGCAATTCTTCTCCGGCCCGTATCGCATTCCCAACATCGCCATCGATACGGACGTTTTCCTCACCAACAAGACCCCGACCGGCACCTATCGCGGTCCAGGTCGTTTTGAGACCGATTTTTTCCGCGAGCGCCTGCTCGATCTCGCCGCCGAGCGGCTCGGCATGGACCGGGTCGTGCTGCGCCGGCGCAATCTCATCACCAGCGCGCAGATGCCGCACCCCATCGCCACCGTCAGCGCCCCGGTGAAAGCCGAGGAGCTGGACAGCGGCGATTACGCCGAAACCCTGGATCGCTGCCTCGGCGCGATCGGCTGGGACCGGTTGCAGCCACTGCGTGGACAACGCATCAACGGGCGTCACCACGGCGTTGCCGTGGGCTGTTTCATCGAGGGTGGCGCGGCCGGCCCGTCCGAGCATGCCCGCCTCGAACTCGGCGCCGATGGCATGGTCGATGTCTTTGTCGGCTCCTCCATGGTTGGCCAGGGGCTGGAGACGGTGCTGTTGCAGATCAGCGCCGACGCGCTCGGGCTGCCGATGGAGCGGCTGCGGATTTTCCACGGCTCCACCACCTATCTTCGCATCGGCTTCGGATCGTTTCATTCCCGTTCGACGGTGATGGGCGGCACCGCCATCCTCAACGCCGCCACCACGCTGAAAGAAGCAATCCGCGCCGCCGCCGGTCGGCGGCTCAATTGCGCGCCCGACGAGGTGCTCCTTGGCGCCGGCACCGCGACCAATCCATCCGGCGCGATCGTGAACTGGGCCGAGCTTGCCGCCGACGTGCCCGCCGCACCCGGCCAGTTCGACAACCACACCCACACCTACGCCTATGGCGCGCACGCGGCCCATGTCGGCGTCGATATCGCCACCGGCCATGTCGAGATTTTCGATTAGGTCGCGGTCGAGGATGTCGGCCGGGTGATCAACCCGCTCACCCTGCGCGGCCAGGTGCTCGGCGCGCTGGTGCAGGGACTGGGCGGGGTGTTTCTCGAACATCTCGCCTATGACGCGGACGGCCAGCTCACCACCGGCTCGTTCGCCGATTATCTGCTGCCCACGACAACGGATTTCCCAAAGCTGCGCAGCATCACCCAGGGCCGGCATCCGGCCAGGATCACCCCGCTCGGCGCCAAGGGCGCGGGCGAGGGCGGCGCCATTCCGGCCGGCGGGGTGATCGCCAACGCCATCGCCGACGCGCTCGGCGGCGCGCGCACCAACCATCTGCCGCTCAGCCCCGACCAGGTCTGGCGGCTCGCCGAACCGTTACGGGCCTGAGCGCCGGTGGAACCGCCCCAGCCGGTGCCGCGCGATCGCCACCGCCCCGGCGACCGACCACGGATCGCACAGCA
>DAHWBL010000242.1 GCA_027323595.1 Acetobacteraceae bacterium
CCATGCCGATGTGCTGCTGATCACCGGCCCGATCGCGAAGAACATGCGCGAGGCGCTGCTGCGCACCCACAATGCCATGCCGGGGCCGAAATGGGTGGTTGCGGTCGGGGATTGTGCTGTTTGTGGCGGCATGTTTCGCGACAGCTACGCCTGCGATGGCAGCGCCGATTCGGTGCTGAATGTCGATCTGCGCATCGGCGGCTGCCCGCCGGAGCCGGCACGGTTGCTGGAGGGGCTGCTGGCGCTGTTGGGGGCGCCTTAGTCCCGCGGCCTGGACCGTGCTCGATGTCGACCTCGCCGATGGCGTGGTGAGCGGCTGGAGAGTCTTGATTTGGAGCTGTGACGCGCGGTCAGATCGGGTCGGTATCGAGCGCGTAGCCGGCGGCGCGGACGGTGCGTACGATGTCGATCTCGCCGGGGCCGTTGATGGATTTGCGCAGCCGGCGGATGTGGACATCGACGGTTCTGGGTTCGACATGGATGTCCGCACCCCATACCGCGTCGAGCAGTTCCTCACGCGAGAACACGCGGCGGGGATGCTGGATGAAAAATTCAAGCAACCGGAATTCGGTCGGACCGAGGTGGACCGCCCGGCCGTTGCGCTGTACCCGGTGCGCGGAAAGATCCATGACCAGATCATGGAAATTGACCGTTCCCTTGTTGGTGACGGGGCTCGTGCGACGCAGCAGGGCGCGCACGCGGGCGAGCAGGGCCTCCATGTTGAACGGCTTGGTGATGTAGTCGTCCGCGCCGGTGTTCAGGCCGCGCACCGCGTCCTGGTCTTCGGTGCGGGCGGTGACCATGATGATCGGCAGTTCGCGCGTGGCGGGGCGGCGACGCAGTTGGCGGCACACCTCGATGCCCGACAGCGTTGGCAGCATCCAGTCGAGCAGCACGAGATCGGGTTTGGCTTCGGCGACGCGCAGCAGCGCTTCCTGGCCGTCGGCGGCTTCCTCGACCCGGTAGCCTTGTTTTTCGAGGTTGTAGCGCAGCATGGTGGCGAGGGCCGCCTCGTCTTCGACCACCAGAACCAGCGGGCGGGCGCCGCCGGCGACCACATCGTTGAGCGGCGTGGTGAAGCCGGTGCTCGGGGTTTGCGGCGAGATGTTCATGGGGTGTCCTCCTCGGGCGGGCGCACCACGGCGTAGGCCGAGTTGTCGCCCTTGGGCCGGCCTTCGAGCAGCGGCTCTCCGGTGACGGAATAATAGATGGTTTCGGCGATGTTGGTGGCGTGGTCGCCGATGCGTTCGAGATTTTTGGCGATGAACAGAAGATGCGCGCAGGGTGTGATGTTGCGCGGGTCTTCCATCATGTAGGTGATCAGCTCGCGGAACAGCGCGTTGTAGATTTCGTCGATGCGCGCGTCCGAGCGCCAGACCTCGACGGCGAGCTCGACGTTGTTTTCACCGACGGCGTCGATGATGCTTTTGAGATTTTCCTGCACCAACTGGCACATATGGGCGATGCCGCCCATGCTGTAGGGCATGTTGAACTGGGCCAGCACGATGCTGCGCTTGGCGACATTGGCGGCGTAATCACCGATGCGTTCGAGATCGCCGGCGCATTTGAGAGCGGCGACGATGGCGCGCAGGTCGCCGGCCATGGGCTGGCGCAGCGCGAGCAGGCGGATGATGAATTGTTCGGCCTCGCGTTCGAGCGCATCGACTTTCGGGTCGAGCTCGATGGCGCGGTTGGCGGCGTCGCCGTCGCGCTCCACCACAGCGTCGGTGCAGGCCGCGACCTGGCTTTCGACGATGCCGCCCATCTGGGTCAGCAGGTCGCGCAGGCGGTTCAGCTCCTGTTCGTAGCTTTTGACGATGTGCTGGGGTGTGTCGGTCATGCGCGCTCCCTCAGCCGAACCGGCCGGTGATGTATTCCTGTGTGCGCTTTTGCGTCGGCGCGGTGAAGAT
This sequence comes from Acetobacteraceae bacterium, assembly GCA_027323595.1. GTDB lineage: Bacteria > Pseudomonadota > Alphaproteobacteria > Acetobacterales > Acetobacteraceae > CAIVDX01. Next base: position 1,911 of record DAHWBL010000242.1, read on the forward strand.
CTGCGCCGCCGCGCCGACCTCGACCAGTTCGCCGAGATAGAAGAATGCGACCTGGTCCGCGCATCGGGCGGCCTGCTGCATGTTGTGGGTGACGATGGCGATGGTGAAATCCTTCTTGAGCTCGTCAAGAAGTTCCTCGATTTTCAGGGTGCTGATCGGGTCGAGCGCGCTGGTTGGCTCGTCGAACAGGATCACCTCGGGGCGCACCGCGATGGTGCGCGCGATGCACAGACGCTGTTGCTGGCCGCCGGACAGGCCGAGCGCGGAACTGTTGAGCCGGTCCTTCGCCTCGTCCCACAAAGCGGCGCGGGTGAGCGACCATTCCACCCGTTCGTCCATCGCCGCCTTGCCGAGGGATTCGTGCAGGCGCACGCCGAAGGCGATGTTGTTGTAGATCGACATCGCAAAGGGCGTGGGCTTTTGGAACACCATACCGACGCGGCTGCGCAGATAATTCAGCTCGATCCCGTCATCGAGGATGTTGACGCCGTCCATCCACACCTGGCCGGTGGCGCGTTGTCCGGGATAAAGATCGTACATGCGGTTGAGCACGCGCAGCAGCGTGGATTTGCCGCAGCCCGATGGACCGATCATGCCGGTGATCTGGCGCTCCGGCAGGTCGAGATTGATGCCCTTGAGCGCGCGGTTGGCGCCGTAGAAAAATTCCAGATCGCGCATCGAGATGCGCGCGGGCACCGCATCGGTGAGGGTGGCGGCGGTGGCGGTTTCGGTTGCGATGCCAAGCATCATCTGGTGTTTCCTTGTGCCTGCGCCATGATCCTATCCATTCCGCTCGCGCAGCAGGAAGCGGGCACCGACGCTGACGATGAGCACGAACATGGTCATCAGCAATGCCCCGGCCCAGGCGAGCGCGTGCCAGGCATCATAGGGTGCGAGCGCGAACTGGAAGATCACGACCGGGATGTTGGCCATCGGCTCGGCCAGGTCGGCGGACCAATACTGGTTGTTGAGGGCGGTGAACAGCAGCGGCGCGGTCTCCCCGCTGATGCGCGCCACGCCGAGCAGCAGGCCGGTGAGAATGCCGGTGCGGGCGGCGGGATACAGCACCGAGAGCGTCATTTTCCATTTCGGCGCACCCAGCGCGAGGGCGGCCTCGCGCAACTGCGTCGGTACCAGCCGCATGGTCTCGTCGGTGGTGCGCACCACCACCGGCAACAGGATGAAGCCCAGCGAGACCGCGCCGGCCCAGCCGGAGAAATGTCCGCTCTGGCGCACCACCAGCTCATAGACGAACAGGCCGATGACGATGGAGGGCGCGGAAAGAAGGATGTCGTTGACGAAGCGGATGAGCTCGGCGAGCGCGTTCTTTTTGCCGAACTCGGCCAGATGGGTGCCGGCCATGATGCCGATCGGCGCGCCGAGCAGCACCGCGACGGCGATCATGATGCCGCTGCCCGCGATGGCGTTCAGCAGCCCGCCATCCGAGCCGGGCGGGGGCGTCATCTGTGTGATCAGCTTGAGGTTGAGCGCCTGGTAGCCGTTGATGACGGTGGTGAGTAAAATCCAGACCAGCCAGAACAGGCCGAACACCGTGGCCAGGGTGGAGGCGCCCAGGGCCGCGATGTTGGTGAACTGGCGGCGCCGCGAGCGCAGGGTGCGGGCCATGTCAGTTGCCCTCGTTGCGGGCGAGCCGCAGCAGCATGATCTTGGCGGCGGCGAGCACGATGAAGGTGACGACGAACAGCAGGAACCCCAGCGCGATCAGCGAGGAGAGATAGATATCGGAATCCGCTTCGGTGAATTCGTTGGCGATGGCCGCGGCGATGGAGTTGCCCGGCATGAGCAGCGAGGCGCTGAGTTCGTGCGCGTTGCCGAGCACGAAGGTGACGGCCATGGTTTCACCCAGCGCGCGACCCAGGCCCAGGAAGATGCCGCCGACGACGGCGGTGCGGGTGTAGGGCAGCACCACGCCGCTCACCACCTCCCAGCGGGTGGCGCCGAGCGCGAAGGCGGCCTCGCGCAGCGAGGGCGGCACCAGGGCGAACACATCGCGCATCACCGAGGAGATGAAGGGGATGATCATGACGCCCAGGATGATGCCCGCGGTGAGCATGCCGATGCCCAGCGGCGGGCCTTGGAACAGCGCGCCGAGCAGTGGCAGATCGCCCAGGTGGTCGGTCAGCCAGGGTTCGATGTGGTCGGACATGTAGGGGACGAAAACGAACAGGCCCCACATGCCGTATATGATGCTGGGGATGCCGGCCAGCAGCTCGATGGCCGCCGCGATCGGGCCGCGCAGGCGGCGGGGGCTGACCTCGGTGAGGAAGATCGCGATGCCAAAGCTGACCGGCACCGCGATGAGCATGGCCAGCGCCGAGGACAGCAGCGTGCCGTAGATCGGCACCGCAGCGCCGAAATCCTGGCGCACCGGGTTCCAGGCGACGTGGTAGAGAAAGCCCAGGCCGAATTTCATCAGCGCAGGCAGCCCGCCATAGAGCATCGACAGCGCGGCGGCGGACAGGCTGATCAGCACGAACAGGGCGGCGAACAGGGCGGCGGCGCGGAAGAGGGCATCGCCGGCGGCACCGCGGGCGCGGCGGGCCGGTTGGGCGGTGGGTGCGGTCATCGCGGTGGCGGTGGCGGGGGGCGACATCGCGCGAACGGCTTTCCTGGTCAGGTCGGCGGGGTGGTCAGGCGGGAGGTGGTCAGGCGGAAGGCGGGCAGGCGGGCCGGGCATGGCCCGCCTGTTGTCTTGTGCCTCAGCGGATGTTGGATTTCCAGGAGGCTTCGATCTGGGTCACCAGCGGCGCGGGCAGCGGCACGTAATCGAGCGCGCTGGCGAGCGACTGGCCGCTTTCGAGCGCCCATTTGAAGAAATCGAGCGTCTGGGCGGTGCGGGCGGCATCCTTGGGCTGGCGATACATCAGCACGAACACGGTGGCGCTGATCGGGTAGGCGGTGGCGCCGGGTGCGTTGGTGATCACCAGGTAGAAGTCGTTTGCCTTGGCCCAGTCCGCGCTGGCGGCGGCGGCCTGGAAGGCGCTGGCCTCAGGCGTGATGAAATTGCCGGCGGCGTTGCGGACCAGGCCGAATTTCATCTTGTTTTGCAGCACATAGGCGTATTCGACGTAGCCGATCGAACCCTTGATCCGGTTCACATATTCGGCGACGCCCTCGTTGCCCTTGCCGCCGACTCCGACCGGCCAGGCGACCGAGGTGCCTTCGCCGACTTTTTCCTTCCACTCCGGGCTGACCTTGGAGAGGTAATTCACCCAGTTGAAGGTGGTGCCCGAACCGTCGGAGCGATGCACGATATTGACGGCGATGTCAGGCAGCTTGACCGAGGGGTTGAGGGCGGCGATGGCCGGATCGTTCCAGCGCTTGATCTTGCCCAGATAGAGGTCGGCGAGCAGCTCGCCGCTGAAGCGCAACTGGCCGGCGGCGATGCCCTCGACATTGACCACCGGCACCACGCCGCCGATGACCAGCGGGAACTGGGTGAGGCCGGCCGCGGCGAGCTGGTCCGGCGGCAGCGGCGCGTCCGAGGCGCCGAAATCCACCGTCGCGGCCTTGATCTGCGCGATGCCGCCGCCCGAGCCGATCGACTGGTAGTTGACCTGCACGCCCTTGAGCTTGTTGTAGGCCTCCGACCATTTCGACAGGACCGGGTAGACGAAGGTCGATCCGGCGCCGGTGATGGATTGCGCGCCCGCCGGCGCGGCGAGCAGGCTTGCGGCGAGCGTCACCGCGGCCAGCCTCTTGAGGGAAACGAGCGTCATCGAACCTCCTGATCCTGCTGCTGGCCGGCCCGTGGCGGGGCGACGGCCCTGTGTTGGCGGCCGCACCCTACGCGGCGGCGGCGCCATATTTATTGCGGATTTATGAAGCTTCGATGACAACCGCCGGCGCGGATCGCAGCGGCGGCGCAGCAGATTCCGATGAATTTACGTTTTTATAGTGTGATTTTAGACGGTCAGATCACCCAGTCGAGCGGCTCGGTGGCGGGGCGGCGCAGACCGGCCTCGGCGGCGCGGCGCAGCAGGTCCTCCAGGGTCATCGCGCCGAGCTGGGTGGCGAGGGGGATGGCCAGCTCGGCCCATAATGGGTCGATGACCTTGTTCAGCAACTGGCCGCCCGGGCCATCGGCGAGGTCTGGCTCAGTGGCGGTGGCGCTGATGATTTCGGCCAGGCGCAGGCCGCGTGGGGGGCGGCCGAGGCGGTAGCCGCCACGCGGGCCGCGCACCGATTCGAGCAGTCCGGTGCGGGTCAGCGCCTGCAATACCGGTTCCAGCCCGCGCCGCGCGCTGCCCAGGCGGGTGGCGATGTCGATGGCGCTGACGGTGCCGGCGCGGCCGGCATGGAAGGCGACATCGAGCACGAGGGTGATGGCGAGCAGGGCGCGGTCACGGCGGAGCAGATGGGCGATGGCGGTGGTTTCGGCCGGGTTGGCCGGCGCGATGGCAGCGGGTTGGGCGGCTTTGGCGCGCTTGCTCGGGCTATTTTGCGGCAATGGGACGTGCCTCCAGGAGGTGGTGTGGGGAACTTCCAAAAATATTTAGCATTTTACCCCTTTATACAAGTCATTTTTGTGGTATGTAGAGGGCATGAGCACAAACACACACTCCCCCATCGCCCCTTCCACCCCGCGTGGTCGGATATACAATTCAATTCTGGATACCATCGGCGGAACGCCGCTGGTGCGCCTGCCGCGGCTATCCGCCGAGCTTGGGCTGCGCGCGGATCTGACCGCCAAGCTGGAGTTTTTCAATCCGCTCGCCTCGGTCAAGGACCGGATCGGCCGGGCGATGATCGACACCGCGGAGGCCGCGGGGCTGATCACGCCGGGCAAGACCGTTCTGGTGGAACCGACCTCGGGCAACACCGGCATCGGGCTTGCCTTCGTCGCGGCGGCGCGCGGCTATCGGTTGATCATCGTGATGCCCGAGAGCGCGTCGGTGGAGCGGCGGCGGATGATGCGGCTGCTTGGCGCGGAGCTGGAGCTGACGCCGGCGAAGCTGGGGATGCGCGGGGCGATCGCGCATGCTCGCGAGATCATGGCCGCCACGCCCGATTCATGGATGCCCTCGCAGTTCGAGAACCCGGCCAACGTGTCGGTGCATGAGCAGACCACCGCCGAGGAGATCTGGGCGGACACGGCTGGCCTGGTGGACGTGGTGGTGGGCGGGGTTGGCACCGGCGGAACCCTGACCGGGATCGCCAAGGCGCTGAAGCCGCGTCGGCCGGGGCTGCGGATCGTGGCGGTTGAACCGAACGAGAGCGCGGTGCTGTCTGGCGACGAGCCTGGGCCGCATGGCATCCAGGGCATCGGCGCGGGGTTCCGTCCGGCGGTGCTGGATGTGGGCGAGCTGGACGAGATCATCCGGGTATCGGAGCCGCAGGCGCTGGCCATGGCGCGGCGGGTGGCGCGCACGGACGGTGTGCCGGTGGGGATTTCCTCTGGCGCGGCATTGCAGGCGGCGAGCGAGCTGGCGGGCCGGCCGGAGATGGCGGGCAAGCTGATCGTCACCATCATCCCATCCTTTGCCGAGCGGTATCTGTCGACGGCGTTGTTCGCCGGGCTCTGAGGCGGGCAGGTCCGCCGTGGTGGGGCGGCGGGGTGTCCCGCTGTTCGCCGCGGTGGACGCTTCGGCGCCGGCGTGGCGCTGTCGGTGCAACCGTCCTGGTCACCGGTGCATTTCGCCACGCTGACCGCCGAG
>DAHWBL010000265.1 GCA_027323595.1 Acetobacteraceae bacterium
CTGCAACCCGCCGGTGAGATCATAGGTCCATTGGTGATACGGGCAGACGAATTCGCGAACATTGCCGGTTAGCTCGCGGCAGAATTCCGCGGCGCGATGGCTGCACCGGTTCTCGAACACATACACCTTGCCATCCTCCGCACGGCTGACCACGACCGGCGTGGGACCGACATTGGAGCGGATGAAGTCACCAACTTTCGGGATTTCCGCTTCCAGCGCGACATAGTTCCAGCAGCGACCGTGAAAAATGCGATCGGTCTCGCGATCATAGATTTCCTGGCTGGTATAGACCCAGTCCGGGATGCGGGTGAGATCGTTGCCAGGCCACACAAAGCGATTGGAAAAGGATCCGGCAACCACGGCAGGCTGTGGCTCGGGCGCCACCTTCGGGTTGGCGGGCGCTGGGCGGGGCGGCGCGTCCTCGGCCCGCGTGGCTTGCGAGAGATCGACAAACACCGACCCGGCTTCCTCGCGCACCGGGTAGGTTTTGAGATTTTCGGTCAATGGCGCGCACAGCGCCTTGCCCGTGCGAATATCGAAACGCCCCTGATGAACAGGGCACTCGATCGTTCCATCCTCGACGTATCCATCGGCCATGAAGGCGAAGGCGTGTGTGCAGATGCCGGCGGTTGCGAACAACTGGCCGTCAACCCGATAGAGCGCCAAGGCGATGTCGCCAACCTCGACGCCCAGCACGCCGTCCTCCTGGACCGCCTCGGACGAAGCCACACGCACCCAAGCCATGACCTTCTCCTCGCACCCTACTTACTCAGTATACCACGCAATTTGCCCGGCGATCAATCATCACAAGATGGTTGCCCTCGCCTCGATATTGCCCGACATTGCGCTTCTCACAGGAGGCAGACATGGCGCAGGAACCGCTCGCCCAGAAGGGCAATTATCTCCATATCTATGATTTCCGCGTCGAGGCGGGACACGAGGAGGAGTTCATCCGCCTGTTCGAGGAGTTTGATTATTCGGACGGCAACCCGATGCATAAATCCGCCGCCCAGGTCAAAGATGGCGTGCTGTGCAGGCACACTGACGACCCGCAGAGGTTTTTCCTGATCGCGGAGTGGGCGGATATCGAGGAGCACGCGAAGATCCGGCGCATTCTGGCCGACGAAATCCGTCCGTCTTTCATCAAATTGATCGAGGGCAGAAAATTCGTGCCTTACTATGTGCAGGTGGTTTCCTCGACACCAGATGAAATTCTCAATCGCGCGGCGGGGCAATAGGCGCGGGCTTGCTCAGTTGCCGAGAATCCACCCGAATCGTCGGCGCGTCTCCTCGATCATTTCCGCGGAGGGCTTGTTCACCGGCGGGAATTTTTCACGCCAATGGTACGGGCGGCAGGCATCGATGATCAGCCGGCTGTTGGTGAAATCACCGCGCTCGCGTTGTTCGGGGGAGATTCTCGGGTCGAGCTGGGTGGACCAGGCGTTGTGGATGATGTCCATCGACGTCGCCGGGTCGCTGCGCGTCAGCGTTGCCCAGAGCAGCTCATGCAGGTCTGAGACATCGATGTCCTCATCGACGACGATGACGAATTTTCCGGCATAGGCTCCGGCCTGGCATTGGCTGAGCACGTGGCCAACCTGGCTTGCGTGGCCGCCATAGCGCTGGCGGATCGAGGCGGCGACGAGCATGCGAGCGCCGCCCACCTCGTGCGCCCACACGCCGGTCACGTCGGGGATGCCGGCGGCGGCGAGGGATTCCTTCAGCAGCGCGGACCGCGCGATCGCGCGATAGCGGGCATATTCCGACAGCCCGAGCTCATGCACGCAGCCGAGCACGATCGGGTCGTTGCGATGATAGACCGCCTCCACCCGCATGACCGGCTCCTTTGTTGGGCCGGATGCGTAATAGCCGGTCCATTCGCCGAGCGGGCCTTCGTCGCGGCGTTCGGCGGGATCGATGAAGCCTTCGAGAACGATCTCGGCGTTGGCCGGAAACGGCAGGCCGGTGAGGCGGCCGCGGATGCATCCGACCGGTGCGCCGATGAGGCCGCCGAGCACATCGTATTCCGCAACGCCGTGCGGCACCTCGTTGCCGGTCAACAGGAACTGCATCGGGTGGCCGCCGAGCACGACGCAGATGGGCATTTTTTCGCCACGCGCGAAATATTTATCGCGATGCAGGCGGCCATGTTTGCCC
>DAHWBL010000282.1 GCA_027323595.1 Acetobacteraceae bacterium
AGCAGCTGCTCGCCGGCGAGGCCGCCGCCCCGGCCGCCGCGCCCGAGGCCGAAGCGGTGCCCGAGCCGGCGCCAGAGCTGGCGTTCGAGCCGGTTGCCGAAACGGTGGCCGAAGCGGCGGCGGAGCCGATCCACGCGCCGGCACCGGTCACCGTGGCCGCCGAGCCCGTGCCAGAGCCCGTGCCAGAGACAGTGCCAGAGCCCGCGCCGGCGGTTCAGCCGACCCTGGTCGGCGCCGAGGGCGCGCCCGAAGCGAAGAAAAAAGGCTGGTGGCGCAAATAAAGCTGGTGGCGCAAAAAAGACCGGTGGGGCGCGCGCTTAGAGCGGTTTCACCTTGACCGTCATCAGCATCGACTCGGTGAAACCGCTCCAGCCATATGAGGAGCGAGCAACTTTATCGCCCAGACCGATTCCGGTCTGCGCGATGTTGCTCTAGCGCACCCCACCGGTGTTGACGATCGGCCCACTATAGGCGGCGAAACGCTGCCGCAGTGTGGCGATCAGCGCGGTGTCGCTGAGAAACGCCCGGTAATTATTCACCACATTGTAGGACAGGATCGGCCGCAGGCCGGGCGGCGGCGGCACGTCGGAGCGCACCGACCAGCTATGCATCCGCCGCTGCTGCTCGGGGGCGAGGAACCAGTTGAGGAACAGCTTGGCCGCGTCGGCGTGCGGCGCATCCTTGAAGATCGCCGCGGTGAGCGGCCAGATCGGCAGCGGATCGGTGCTGGAGATGGCCCAGCCGACCGGGTCGCCGGCCTCGATCTGGCGCAGGGTCATGTCCATCACCGAATCGAACGTGACCAGATTGGCGCCCGCCGCGATGGAGTGCTGCGCGCCCAGATGGCCCTGGATGAAGACCGGCTGGTTGGCCATGTAGCGGTCCATGTAGCCCCAGCCATATTTCTGAACGATGCTGTACATCACATAAAGAGTGGCATCGTCATCGGCCGGGTAGCAGGTGACGATCCGGCCGCGAAACATCGGCTTGAGGAAGTCCGATGCCGAGCGCGGAACGTCGGCCGCGGCGACCAGGCGGGTGTTGTATTCGTACGGGTGCGCATTGACCGCGATGCCCACGAACGCGCCGTCGACATCCTTGAAACTGTCATCGATCCGGTCCCAGCCCTGCGGCTTGAAGGCGAGCAGCACCTGCTGCGCCTTCCAGCGGACGAAATCCGCCAGGGTCTGGAAGATGACCGCATCCACCTCCAGTTTTTTCGCCCCGAGCTGGTCGTCCACCTGTTGGTCGAGGACGTTGCTGAAGCCGCCGGTGATGCTGACCTTGATCGCCGGATAGAGAAGCTGAAACTGCTCGGCGGTGCGTTCCCACGGCGCCGCCGGACCGCCGGTGTAGAGCACCAGCGCGCCGCCCCGTTTGGCACTGGCATACAGCGCGTCGTTATCCTGCGCGCGCGCTGCCGGAATCAGCGCCAGCAGCGCGGTGATGGTGATCGCGAGGCCATGGATCTTCGCCATTTTGTCCCTCCGTGGTGTGCCCGCGCGGCGCGCCGGCCGCGTCATGTCGGCAAATTCAGCCCTGCCCTACCTCCAGCCCGCCAGCCTCTCGCCCGCCTCGATCACGTCGCCGATCGGCCCGCAATAGCTGAAGCGCACGAAATCATTGCCGCGCTCTGGGTCGAAATCCACCCCCGGGGTGGCGGCGATGCCGGCCTGTCGCAGCATGCGCGCGCAGAAATCGGGGCTGGCCTCGCCGCGATCGGCGATGTCGGCGAAGATGTAGAAGGCACCTTCGGCCGGTGAGAGGCGGGTGAAGCCGGCACGCGGCAGCGCGGCGAGCAGATGGTCACGCGCGGCGCGATAGGAAGCGACGCGGCCGGCCAGCTCCTCGTGGCAATCGAAACACGCGGCGGCGACGATCTGCGAGATGTGCGGCGCGCAGATGGATAAATTCTGCGCCAGCCGCTCGACCGGGCGCACCAGCTCCTCGGGCAGCACCATCCAGCCGATGCGCCAGCCGGTCATCGAGAAATATTTCGAGAAGCTGTTCACCACGATCGCCGAGTCGCTGAAGCCGGTGGCGCTGACGCCGGGGGTTTCATAGGTGAGGCCGTGATAGATCTCATCAGAGATCAGCCGCACCCCGTGCGCATGGCACCAGCGCGCCAACGCGGCGAATTCGTCGGGGTGCAGCATGGTGCCGGCCGGGTTCGACGGCGAGGCGACGATCAGCCCGTCGGGCAGCGGGTCGAGCCGCTCCAGCATGGCGATGGTGGGCTGGAAGCGACTGTCGATGGTGGTCGGCAGGATCACCGGGCGGATGCCCAGCGCCAGCAGGATGTTCACGTAAGGCGGGTAATAGGGCGCGGCCAGCGCCACCCGGTCGCCGGGGTTGAAGGCGGCGAGGAAGGCGAGCGGAAACGCGCCCGAGCCGCCGGTGGTGATGGCGATGCGCCGGGCGGGCACATCAAGCCCGTACCAGTCCCGGATATGGGCGGCGATGCGCGCGCGCAGATCAGGCAGGCCGAGGGTCTCGGTGTAGCCCAGCGGGTCGCACCCGGCCAATGCCGCGCGCGCCACCGCGCAGGCGCCGGCCGGCGCGCCGGCGGCGGGCTGTCCGATCTCCATGCGCAGGATGCGCGGCGCGCCGGGCGGCAGCTCCGCCTGGCGGCGGTTGGCCGCGGCGATCACATCCATCACCCGAAACGCGGGGATCGCCGCGCCGGCGCCGATCTTGAGCACCGTCTAGCGCCCGGTCCCGCCCGCTGCCCCACCCGCCGCCGCGCCGGCGGCGGTCACATCCGCCGCCGTGCCACCCAATGCCGCGCCGCCGCCACGCGGGTCCGCCCGCCAGCGGCACGAACCCGGCGCGCCCGGCATGCCGGCGGGGCAACTGATCAGATCGGCCCGGCCCGGCTCGGCGATGGCGGGGTCCGCATGGCGCAGCGCTGCGTCGATCGCCTGCGCGGTGGCCAGTGCGGCGCCCTGCTGTCCGGAGCTGGCGGCCACCGCGCGCAGCCCCTCGGTGGGGCTCCAGGCGATCGCGGCGGCGAGCAGCGGCAGCGGGGCGGCGGCCGGCGAGGCGGCGAGCAGGATGCCGGTGCCCGGCGCGATCCGGCCGGTGCCGAACAGATTATCCATGGTCATCGCGCAGCCCACCGCCATGCCGCTCGGGTCGATGACGACGAGGCTGGTCGAGGCCGGCAGCGCCGGCAGCCCGGCGCCGGACGCCGAAGCCGAGCGCAGCAGCGCCATCGGGTCGCCCTTGCCGCCGGCGGCACGCCAGGCGGCGACCACCGCGGCGGCGCGCGCCGAGGCGGCGGCGACATCACCCGGCTGGCTTTGCAGCATCGCGAACGCCGCCGCCGCGCCCAGCCCGCCATCGGCCGGCGGCGGCAGGAACGCCACCTGGTCCGCGCCGGCGGGCAGCAGCAGCGGCTTGGCCAGCCCCGGCATCGACCGGCGCAGCGCCGCGGTGCTGATCGGCCCGCCGGCATCGCGCGAGGCGATGACCAGCCGGCGGGCGAGCTCGCCCAGATACA
>DAHWBL010000284.1 GCA_027323595.1 Acetobacteraceae bacterium
CCGTGCGCCTGCTCGGGCTGGTCGCGCGCGCGGACGACAGCCTGGCGCAGATGCGCGACCGGCTGCCCTCGCTCGTCAACACGCCGGAGGCGCGGTTCGAGTGCGCCGAGAATCGCAAGTTCGCGATCATCAAGGAGATCAAGGAACGGTTGCAGACCGCCGGCGCCAACGTCAACGACATCGACGGCGTGCGCGTGCAGACGGCCGATGGCTGGTGGCTGCTGCGCGCGTCCAACACCCAGGCGGTGCTGGTGGCGCGCTGCGAGGCGTCCTCGCCCGAGGGGCTGGAGCGGCTGAAGGCGGCGCTGGTCGATCAACTCGGACACAGCGGCATCGCGGCGCCGGATTTTTCGGGTGAGAATGCCGGGCACTGATCCGCGCGGGTGGGTTCAGTCCCCGGCGACCATGCGCGGCGGTGGCCCGTCGATCAGCAAAATCGCCTCGCCGGGATGCAATCCGCCGGCGTCGGGCTGCACCACCGACAGGGCGCGGCCATCGGGCATGCGCGCCACCAGTTCCACCCCCGAGTTGCCAGCCTGGCCGGCCAGCGGGGCGAGAATTCCGGTTGGTTGCAGGTTCGGAACCGGCCGGATCGCCACCAGCACCGCCTTGGCGGGGGCGGCCGCGCTGGCCTCGGGCGGTGGCTGTTGGGGTGCCGCGCAGGCCGCCAGCAGCGACATGGCGGGCAACGCGGCGGCCAGCAGGGTGACGGGTGCGCGCATCGCGACCTCCGCATGCTGTCCCGCGCCGGATGCGTCAGGACCGTTGGGGCGTAACTTCTTGCGTGGATCAAAGCAATGGCTTGTCTTGGAACCGCACCTTCTGTTAGTGGCTTAGCGTAGACTCTTGATGCTATCTCTCAAGGCCGTCCCCGGCCGGGACGGCCCGCCCGGCTATTGCGGCGTGATCGGCCATCGATTCTGAGGAGGCGTTCGGTCGGATGAGCCAGGCAACCCGGAGTGCGGCGGATCGGCGGTGCCGTCGTTGGTGGCGGCGCGCGATGCCGATGGCCGTGGTGGCGGGGCTGGCGCTGTTGTCGGCCTGCGCGTCGGTGCCCGAGCATGCGGACCAAAGCCAGGAAGCGGCGCGCTATCGGGCGCACGCGCATGACTACACGCCGCCCGGCCCGCCGGAAGACCCGTGGGGTCCGTATATCCACGAGGCATCGGCGCGGTTCGACGTGCCGGATCGCTGGGTTCGCCAGGTCATGCGGCAGGAATCGGGTGGCCGGCTGTATCTGAACGGCCAGCCTACCACCTCGCCGGTCGGCGCGATGGGGCTGATGCAGGTGATGCCCGAGACCTATGACGGGCTGCGCGCCCGCTATGACCTCGGCGATGATCCTTACAACCCGTACGACAATATTCTCGCCGGCACCGCCTATATCCGCGAGATGTACGAGCTGTACGGCAACCCCGGCTTTCTGGCCGCCTACAATGCCGGGCCGCGGCGGCTCGATGATTACCTCGCCCATGGCCGCGGCCTGCCCGATGAGACCCGGCGCTATGTCGCGATGATCGGCCCCTATATCGCCGACGCCTATCCCGCGCATCGTTCCTCGGTCGATCTGGATGGCAGCGTGTCGGTGCCGTTGAATATCCCGGCCGGCCCGCGTGGTTCGGCGCGGACGCGCCTCGCCGCGGCGCGCGCGCCGGTGCAGGTGGCGATGCTGCCCGAGCCGCCGGCGGCTCCGCCATCGGCGGGTTCGTCCGCCCCGGCGCGGGGCAAGTCCGGATTTCACCTGATCCCGCAAGCCCTGGCGGCGGAATCGCTGCATCACGGCGGGCGTGACTGGGCGATCCAGGTGGGTGCGTTCGGCAACCAGAATCTCGCGCGCGCCGCCGCCGGCTCCGCGCAGGGTCATGCCGGTGGCAAGTCGGTCGTGGCCGGGGTCAAGCAGGGTCGCACCACGCTCTATCGCGCGCGCGTGGTCGGGCTGTCGCGCGATGCCGCCGTGCAGGCCTGCGAAAAGCTGAAATCGCGCGGCTGCACGGTGCTTTCGCCCGACAGCCAGAGCTGAATTATTTGTCCAGCAACCGGCGGATCGCGGGGCGTCCGCGCCGGTGGCTCAGCCGTTCCAGCGCCAGATAGACGATCGGGGTGGTGTAGAGCGTCAGCACCTGGCTGACGATCAGCCCGCCGGCCACCGCGATGCCCAACGGGCGGCGCAGCTCCGAGCCGGTGCCGTGGCTGAGTGCGAGCGGCAGCGCGCCGAACAGCGCGGCGAGCGAGGTCATCAGGATCGGCCGGAAACGTTCGACGCAGGCAAGGCGAATGGCGTCGCGCGGCGCAAGCCCGCTCTCGCGTTCCGCCTCCAGCGCGAAATCCACCATCATGATGCCGTTCTTCTTGACGATGCCGAGCAGCAAAATCACCCCGATGATCGAATTCACCGACAAGGTGCCGCCGGAAATCTCGATGGCCAGCAGCGCGCCGAGCCCGGCCGCGGGCAGGGTTGAGATGATCGTCAGCGGGTGGATCAGGCTTTCATAGAGCACGCCGAGCACGATGTAGATCGAGATCAGCGCGGCCCCGAGCAGCAAAGGCTGGCTGGCCAGCGATTGTTCGAGGAATTTCGCGGTGCCGGCGAATTCGGTGTGCACGTTGTCGGGCATGCGCAGCTCGCGCGCCACCTGGTCCACCAGCCTGGTCGCATCGCCCAGCGCCTTGCCCGGCGGCAGGTTGAAGCTGATGGTGGCGGCAGGGATTTCGCCCTGGTGGCGCACGCCGAGCGGGGCGTTGCCCGGCGCGAAGCGGGCGATGCTCGACAGCCTGATCTGGTTGCCGGCGAAGCCGCTGACGAAGATGCGGTCGAGCTGCGAGGCATCGGCCAGCACCGAGCGCTCGGCTTCCAGCACGACGCGGTACTGGTTGCGGTCGGTGTAGATGATCGAGATCTGGCGTTGCGAAAAAGCGTTGTTCAGCGCGTCGTCGATCGCGGCCACGCTGACGCCCAGGCGTGAGGCGGCGTCGCGGTCGATCACCAGGTTCTCCTGCGGGCCGGCGGCATCGTTGTCGCTGCTGACATCCTCGATGCCCGGCAGCGATTTCAGCCGCTCCTCCAGCCGCTGGGTCCAGATGCGCAGATCGGCGAGATCGGGGGTGAGCACGACGAACTGGAACTGCGCGCCGGTCGAGCGCCCGCCGGGACGCAGATCCTGTGCGGAGAACAGGATCGTTTGCACGCCAGGTATTTTCGCCAGATGCGGGCGCAGCCGGGCGATGATCTCCTCCGACGACGCCGAGCGCTCCGCCAGCGGTTTCAACTGGATCGTCAACTGGCCACGATTGAGCGAATTGAAGCCGCTCAAGATGCCGACCTGCGAGCCCACACCGGCCACGGCGGGGTCCGCGCTGATGATCGCCACCACCTCGCGCTGCAACCGCGACATCTGCGCGAACGACACATCGGTCGCCGCGGTGGTGCCGCCCTGGATGATGCCGATGTCCTGGGTGGGCAGGAACTCCTTGGGCACCACGATGTAGAGCCAGACGGTGCCCGCGATGGTCAGCGCGAGCAGCCCCAGCATCATGCCCGGCCAGGCCAGCGCCTGGTCCAGGGTGCGTTCATACAGGCGCTGGTTGGCGGCCAGCAGACGCTCGATCGCATGGTCGATTTTGCCCGCCAGGCCACGCAGCGGTTGCGGCGGCCGCATGAAATGGCCGCAGATCATCGGCGTGACGGTGAGCGACACCAGTGCGGAGGTGAAGATCGCGATGGTGAGCGTCATCGAAAATTCGTGGAACAGCCGGCCAAGTATGCCGCCCATGAAAATCAGCGGGATGAACACCGCGACCAGCGAGACGCTGATGGAGATCACCGTGAAGCCGATCTGCCGCGCGCCGGCGATGGCAGCAGCCATCGCCGGCTCACCCGCATCGACACGGCGGACGATGTTCTCGATCATCACGATCGCATCATCGACGACAAAGCCGACCGAGATGGTGATCGCGATCAGCGAGAAGTTGTCGAGCGTGTAGCCAAGAAACCACATCCCCGCCAACGTGGCGGCAAGCGACAGCGGCACGGTGATCGCCGCGGCGATGGTGGGCGCGGCGCGGCGCAGGAACAGCAAGGTGACGAGCAGCACCAGAACGACGGTGATGAGCAGGGTGAATTCGACATCGGCGATGGAGGTGCGGATGGTGCCGGTGCGGTCGGAGATGACATCGACCTTCATCCCCGGCGGCATCCAGCCGAGCAGTTGCGGCATCGCCGCGTCGATGCGGTTGACGGTGTCGATCACGTTGGCATCGACATCCTTGCTGATCTGGATCAGCACCGCGGGCTTTTCCGACGACCAGGCGCCAAGCCGGGTGTTGGCGACGCCATCAACGATCTCGGCGATGTCGGACAGCCGCAGCATCGCGCCGTTGCGTGACCGCAATATCAATCCGGCATAGTCGCCCGCGTGCGACAATTGCCCGTTGATGCCGATCATGGAGGCGCGCGCCGCACCTGAAAATCCGCCGAGCGGCTGTGTCACGTTGGCGGCGCGCAGCGCGTTGTACACGTCCTGGGCTGCAAGTCCGGTGGCGGCAAGACGCGCGGGATCAAGACGGACGCGCACCGCCGGGCGCTCCGAGCCCGAGAGCTGGACCTGCGACACGCCCTCGATCTGTGCGAGGCGCTGGCCCAGAATGGTGTCGGCGACGTCATACATCTGCGCGGTGGACAGGGTTTGCGAGGTCAGCGCGATGGTCATGATGGGTGCGGCGGCGGGATTGAATTTGCGAAAGATCGGTGGTGTGGGCAAATCCGATGGCAGGTCCACGATCGCCGCGTTCAGCGCCTCCTGCACGTCGTGCGCGGCCGAATCCGCCGTGCGGTCCACATCGAACTGGATGATGATGGTCGAGCTGCCGGTGGCCGACAGCGAGGTCATCTCATTGATGCCGGGGATTTCGCCAAGCCGGCGTTCCAGCGGCGCGGCGATCGAGGTCGCCATCGTTTCGGGATCAGCGCCGGGGCGATTGACGAACACGACGATGGTCGAGATATCGACGCTGGGCAGCGAGGCGACGGCGAGAAACATGTAGCCCACGCCACCGCCGATCAGAATCCCGAGCGCGAGCAGGGTGGTCGCCACCGGTCGGCGGATGAAGGTTTCCGAAAATCCCATTCAGCGCGGACCGCCCGGCCGGCGCAGCCGTTCGAAGGCGAGATAGATCGACGGCGTGGTGAACAGGGTCAGGAACTGGCTGAACAGCAGCCCGCCGATGATGGTGATGCCAAGCGGGATGCGCAGCTCCGAGCCCGAGCCGCGTTCGCCGATCAGCGGCAGCGCGCCGAGCAGGGCGGCGAGCGTGGTCATCATGATCGGGCGGAAACGCAGCCTGCATGCCTCGACGATGGCCTGGCGCGCCGGCATCGCGCGGGTGCGCTCGGCGTCGAGCGCGAAGTCGATCACCATGATCGCGTTCTTTTTCACGATCCCCATCAGCAGCACGATGCCAACGATGCCGACCAGCGACAGATCATCGCCCACCAGCATCAGCGCGAGCAGCGCGCCGATGCCAGCCGATGGCAGGGTGGAGATGATGGTGACCGGATGGATGAAACTTTCATAGAGCACGCCAAGAACGATGTAGATGACGACGATCGCGGCCCCGATCAGCCACGGCGTGCTGGCCAGGGATTTGCGGAATTCGGCGGCGTCGCCCGAGAAGCTGCCGGTGATGCTCGCGGGCATGCCCACCAAGGCGGAAGCGGCGATGACGCCATCGACCGCATCGCCCAGCGACGCGCCCTCGGCGAGGTTGAAGCTGATGGTCATGGAGGGAAACTGCTCCTGGTGCGTCACCACCAGCGGCGCGTTGCCGCGACGGATGGAGGCGATCTCCAGCAGCGGAACCTGCACCAGCCGGGTCGCGGTGGTGGTGGTGAGTGCCGCCGCGCCGGCGCTGGCGGTGGCGGTGATGGTGGTGCCGGTGATCGAGCCGACCGTGGTGTTCGAGCTGCCGATGTTGGTGATGCTGCCGGGCACGTAGAGCGAGGCGAGGCTTGCCGGATCGAGCTGGAAATCGGTGTTCGATTCGAGAACCACCCGATACTGGTTGGACTGCGCGAAGATCGTGCTGACCTGGCGCTGTCCGAAGCTGTCATACAGAACGTCCTGGATCGATTGCATGGTCACGCCCAGGCGCATCGCGGCGTCGCGATCGACATCGACGAAAATCTGGTGGCCGCCATCCTGTTGGTCGGAGGAGACATCGCGCAGACCAGGTTCGGCGCGAAGTGCCGCCAGCAATCGCTTCCCCCAGCGCGCGAGCTCGGCGGCGTCGGTGTCCATCAGCGTGTACTGGAACCGCGCGCGCGCCGCGCGGGTGCCGATGGTGATGTCCTGGACCGGCTGGAAATAGGCGCGCGCGCCAGGAACCCGCGCGGTCGCGGCCTGCAGCCGGGCGACGATGTCGGCGCCGCCCGCGCGCTCGGGGCGTGGCTTCAACGCCACGGTCAGCAGCGCGGTGTTGGCGGACATGTTGACCGTGCCGACGCCGATCGATTCCGTGACACCGGTGACGGCGGGGTCCTCGGCGATGTGGGCGGCGACATCATGCGAAAGCCTGGTCATGCGATCCTTGGAGGCGTCCTGCGCGCCTTCCAGCGTCACGATGATCATCCCGGTGTCCTGCATCGGCAGGAAGCCCTTGGGGATGACGATGTAGAGCGCGACGGTGCCCGCGAAGGTCGCGGCCGCGAGCCACAGCATCCAGCTCTGGCGATCCAGGCTCCATTGCAGCGCGCGCACATAGGCGCGGGTCAGCGCCGCGAAACGCTGTTCGAACCAGCGCGCGACCAGGCCCGGGCGCGCCTGTGCCGCGGGGCGCAGAATCTGGCCGCACATCATCGGGGTGAGGGTGAGCGAGATCAGCGCGGAGACCAGCACCGCGACCGACAAGGTGACCGAGAATTCCTTGAATAATCGGCCGATCACGCCCGACATGAACAATAGCGGGATGAACACCGCGATCAGCGAGATGGTCAGCGAGACGATGGTGAACCCGATCTGCCGCGCGCCGCGATAGGCCGCCTCCAGCGGCGGGGTGCCGGCCTCGATGTGGCGCACCACGTTCTCGATCATCACGATGGCATCATCGACGACAAAGCCGGTCGCCACCGTCAGCGCCATCAGCGACAGATTGTCGAGCGCGAAGCCGAGCATGGCCATCACCGCGAACGTGCCGATCAACGACAGCGGCAGCGCGAGCGAGGGAATGGCGGTGGCGCGCCAGGAGCCGAGGAACAGAAAAATCGTGATGGTGACGAGAACGACCGCGATGACCAGGGTGATTTCCACATCCTGCACCGACGCGCGGATGGTGTCGGTGCGATCTGCCACCACCGACAGGCGGATCGAACTGGGCATGTTGCGCTGCAGATCGGGCAGGGCGGCGCGCACGGCGGCGACCGTCGCGACAATGTTGGCGCCGGGCTGGCGCTGGATGTCGAGCAGCACCGCGGGCGTGCCGCGATAAAAGCTGCGCGCGCTGGTGTTCTCCATCGCCTCGACCACGGTCGCGACATCGGACAGCTTGAGCGGCGCGTTGTTGCGCCAGGTGATGATGGTGTCGGCATATTGCGCGGGCGTGACGAGCTGGTCGTTGGCGCCCAGTGCCACCGCGCGGCGCGGCCCGTCGAACCCGCCCTTCGCGCCGTTCACGTTGGCGGAGGCAAGCGCGGTGCGCACATCCTCCATCGACAGCGCATAGGAGGCGAGCCGGGCGGGGTCCGCGCGCACCCGAATGGCGGGGCGCAGTCCGCCGGCGATGGTCACGCGCCCGACCCCGTTGATCTGCGAAAGTCGTGGTTGCAGCACGGTGTCCGCCGCATCGGCCACCCGCTCCAGGGTGATCGCGTCAGAGCTGAGCGCGAGCGTCAGGATCGGCGCGTCGGCGGGATTCACCTTCGAATAGGTGGGCGGATAGGGCAGGTTGGTCGGCAGCGTGCCGGCCGATGCGTTGATCGCGCTTTGCACATCCTGCGCGGCGGCGTCGATGTCGCGCGAGAGATTGAATTGCAGCGTGATGCGGCTGACGCCCTCGGCACTCGCCGAGGTCATCGTCTCCAGCCCGGTGATCTCGCCAAGCTGGCGTTCGAGCGAGGCGGTGACCAGCAGGGCCATGGTGTCGGCGCTGGCGCCCGGATAGGTCGTTGTCACCTCGACGGTGGGAAAATCGACCTGTGGCAGCGCCGACAAGGGAAGATCGCGATAGCCCAGAAGCCCGGCCAGCAGCAGCGCCACCGCCAGCAGGCTGGTGGCGACCGGCCGGGCGATGAAGGGCGCGCAGAGATTCAACCCCCCCGGCTCCTAATCCGCCGGTGCCGCGGGGCCATCCTGCGCGCCGGGCGCGCGCCGCTCCCGCGAGGTGGCGTCGCCGCGCTCATCGCCGATCGGCTGCTCGATCTGCACCGGGCTGGCATCGTCGAGCCGCGATGCGCCGTCGGTCACCACCTGCTCGCCGGCATCGATGCCGCGCTCGATCGCCACGATGGTCTGATCCTGATAGGCGACGCGCACCGGCCGGCGGCGCGCGTGGCCGGCGGTGACGACGAACGCATAGGGACCGGCCGGCCCGGTCTGCACCGCGCCGGGCGGCACCGTGACGGCGTCGTGCAGGGTTCGCACGCGGATCCGAACATTGACGAATCCACCTGGCCAGAGCAGCAGCTTTTCGTTCGGAAACGTCGCCTTGATGCGGATCGTGCCGGTCGAGCTGTCAACCTGGTTATCGAGCGCGGTGACGCTGCCCTGATCGAGCGGGTCGGCACCAGGCCCGCCGGCGAGTTGCGGCAGCGCGATCACCTCGACGGGACCGGCGGCGATGGCGGCGGCGACCTGCGGCAGGGTCTGCTGCGGCAGGGTGAAGATCACCAGGATCGGCCGCAGCTGGGTGACCACCACGAGCCCGCTGGGGTCGGCGGCGTGGATGATGTTGCCGACATCGATCTGGCGGATGCCCAGCCGGCCGGCATTGGGCGAGGTGATGGTGGTGTAGGAAAGATTGGTGCGCGCGGTGTCGATCTGCGCCTGGTCGCCGCGCACCTGTGCCGCCAGTTGCGCGACGGTGGCGCGCGCGGTGTCGGCGGTCTGCGCGGAGATGAAGTTCTGCGCGACAAGCTTGCCATAGCGCGCCTCGTCGAGCCGGGCGTTGGCCAGCAGCGCCTCGTCCTGCGCCTTCCTGGCCACCGCCTGATCCAGTGCCGCCTGCCACGGGCGCGGGTCGATATGGGCCAGCACCGCGCCGGCCTGCACCTCGTCGCCTTCGGCGAACAGCACATCGACCAGCGGCCCGTCGATCATCGAGTGGATGGTGACGTTGTTGAAGGCGACGACGGTGCCCAGGCCATCGAGCCAGATCGGCACGTCTGCCCGCGTCGCCGCGGTGACCAGCACCGGGATCGGCTGGGCGTGGTCGGGCCGGTTCGCCACGATGTCGGGGCGGCGGCGGGATTGGGCGAGCCACCACACACCGACGCTGATCAGCGCCACCACCAGCAGAAATATCACCCGTCGCCGGTCGAGCAACCTTGCCATCACAGCGTTCCGGCCAGCGGTGCGGGCACCGGCACCGACGGTGTCTCGATCGGCGCGGTCTGCTGCCAGCCGCCGCCGAGCGCCTTGTAGAGCGCGATCTGGCTCTGCACCCGCACCAGGCGCACCTGGGCCAGGCTGTCCTGGGCGGTGTACAGCGTGGTCTCGACGCTGAGCAGCGTGGTGATGTCGATGGTGCCGGCGTCGAGCTGCGCGCGCGCGATCATCTCGGCGCGCTGGGCGGCCGACACGGCGTTGGCCTGCAGCCTTTCCTGCTCGGTGCTGTAGCGCAGGCCGGTGAGCGCGTTCTCCACGTCGGTCAGTGCCTGCAACACCGCGGTTCGGTAGTTGGCCAACAATTCCTCCTCGCGCCCGCGCGCCTGGTCCAGTGTGCCCGCGCGCAGGCCATTGTCGAAGATGGGGGCGGTGAGCCCGCTGGACAGGCTGACCAGCGCATTTGCCGGGTTGGTGAGGCTGGACAGCACCGTGCTCTGCCAGCCGCCGTCGCCGGTGAGGGTGATGGTGGGGAAGAACGCCGCGCGGGCGGCGCGGATGGAGGCGTTCGCACCCAGCAGATTGGCCTCGGCGAAGGCGATGTCGGGCCGACGGGTGAGCAGGCTGCCGGGCAGGCCGGGTGCCACCGGCGGCAGGGTGAGCCCGCCCAGGGTCGCGTCGCGCACGGTGATGGCCTCGGGCGGCTGGCCGGTGAGGATGCCGAGGCCGATGACCGCCTGATCGAGCGTGGATTGCAGGCCGGGGATGTTGGCGCGCTCCTGCTCGACCAGCGTGGTCTGCTGGGCGACATCGAGTGCCGAGGCGGTGCCGGCGAGCTGGCGGCCATTGATCGCGCGCAGCAGCTCCTCGGCGTCGCGCAGGTTCTGGCGCGCATATTCCAGCCGGTCCTTGGTGGCCAGCGCCAGCGTCCAGCTGTTGGCCACCGAGCCCACCACGCTGAGCGCGATGGTCTGCGCATCGAAACGATTGGCCAGCGCGGTGGCCTGGGCGGATTGCGCGATGGCGCGCAGCCGGCCCCACAGATCGAGCTCATAGCTCGAAAATCCGGCGGTGGCGCTGAAACTGCGGGAATCGAGGCCGCCGCCGGGCAGGCCGAGCGGCAGGCTGGCGTAATGGGTCTGGCTGCCGGCGCCGGCGGCCGAGATGGCGGGCAGCAGCGGCGCGGCGGCGACCGAGACGGCGGCATCGGCCTGGCGGACGCGCGCGATGGCGGAGGCAATGTCGTTGTTGGCGCGCATCGCCTGGTCGATCAGCCGGTCGAGCTCGGGCGAGCCGAAGCCGCGCCACCAGCCATCCTGCGGCCACAGGTCGGGCTGCGCCTGCCCGGCCGGGGCGGCGGTGTAGGCCGCGGGCAGTGGCGCGGCCGGATGCTGGAACTCCGGCCCGAGCCCGCAACCGCCGAGCAGCAGGACAAGGCACAGCAGAGTGGATCGGGTCGGCAGGATGGTGGAACCTTTCCTTGGCGCCGGGCATGGCCGCGAGGTTGAACCTTGGGTGGATATGTCGGTGGCGCAATGTGCGCCACGGGTGGAATACATGTTTTTGGCCATATTGACGCATCGCCGGCTTGTGAGGCGCCGCCGGCTATGTCATCAGCGCGAGGCAGGCCGGCCAAGTGCCTGATCAACGGAGGAACCGCATTGGTGGGCGACATCATTTTGGAGGCGCGTGGGCTGACCCGTGACTTCCTCGGGTTCGTCGCCGTCAACGGGGTCGATCTGAGCGTGCGGGCGGGCACCATCCATGCGCTGATCGGCCCGAACGGCGCCGGCAAGACCACCTGCTTCAACCTGCTGACCAAGTTCCTGCCGCCCAGCAAGGGGTCCATTCATTTCAACGGGCGCGATATCACCGCGATGAAGCCGGCCGCGGTGGCGCGGCTGGGGCTGGTGCGCAGCTTCCAGATTTCGGCGGTGTTCGGCCATCTCTCGGCGCTGGAGAATGTGCGGGTGGCGCTGCAACGCCAGCGCGGCGGCAGCTATGATTTCTGGCGCTCCGAGCGCGTGCTGCAACAGTTCGACGCGCGCGCGATGCAATTGCTGGAAGATGTCGGGCTGGCCGACCACGCCGGCACCGAGGCGGCGTTGTTGCCCTATGGGCGCAAGCGCGCGCTGGAGATCGCCACCACGCTGGCGCTCGAGCCGAAAATGCTGTTGCTGGATGAGCCGACGGCGGGGATGGCGCATGAGGATGTGGACCGTATCGTGCAGTTGATCCGCCGGGTGCGGGTGGGGCGCACGATCCTGATGGTGGAGCATAATCTGTCGGTGGTCGAAGGGCTGTGCGACACCATCACGGTGCTGACGCGCGGGCGGGTGCTCGCACAGGGAGATTACGCCACGGTGTCGAAAAATCCCGAGGTGATCGCGGCCTATCTGGGCAGCGCCGATGCGTGAGATGCTGGCGGTTTCGGGCCTCAACGCCTGGTATGGCGAGAGCCATATCCTGCATGGCGTGGATTTCAGGATCGATGAGGGCGAGGTGGTGACGTTGCTTGGCCGCAACGGGGCCGGCAAGACCACGACGATGAAGTCGATCATGGGGCTGGTGCCGCGGCGCGCCGGCTCGATCCGCTTTTCTGGCACCGAGACGATCGGCCTGCGTCCGGACCGGATCGCGCGGCTGGGCATCGGGTTCTGCCCGGAGGAGCGCGGCATTTTCGCGAGCCTCGATGTCACCGAGAATCTGATGCTGCCGCCGGTGATCGCGCCGGGCGGGCTGTCGATCGATGAAATCCATGAGCTGTTCCCCAACCTCAAGGAACGCGCGCGCAGCCCGGGCACCAAGCTGTCGGGCGGCGAGCAGCAGATGCTGGCGATCGCGCGGATCTTGCGCACCGGCGCGCGGCTGTTGCTGCTCGATGAGCCGACCGAGGGGCTGGCGCCGGTGATCGTCCAGCAGATCGGGCGGACCATCCGCGAGATCAAGAAACGTGGCTTCACCGTGCTTTTGGTGGAGCAGAATTTCCAGTTCGCCGCGACCGTCGCGGATCGGCACTATGTCATGGAACATGGCCGCATCATCGACATGATCGCCAACGCCGACCTCGCCGCCAGCACCGACCGTCTGCACGCCTATCTCGGCGTGTAGCGCAGCACTTCAGGAGCACATGCGATGACCCCCACTGGACCGTCTGATCGTTCGATGCCTCGCCGCGCGGTGCTCGGCGGCATGGCCGCGGTGCCGGTGCTGGCGCAGGCCGCGCGCGCGCAGGGCCGGCCGATCAAGATCGGCGTGCTGACCGACATGTCCGGCCCCTATCGTGATTTCGGTGGCCGCACCTCCGAAGTGTGCGCCAAGCTTGCGGCGGGCGAATTCGCCGGCAAGGGCTTTGCCGTCGAGGTCATCGCCGCGGACCACCAGAACAAGCCCGATGTCGGTGCGGGCATCGCGCGGCAATGGTTTGATCGTGACGGGGTCGATGTGATCGTCGATAACCCGAACTCGGGCGTCGCACTCGCGGTGTCGGCGGTGGCGCGCGAGAAGAACAAGATATTCCTCGCCTGCGGCCCGGCCACCACCGACCTCACCGGCCCGCAATGCACGCCCAACACGCTGCACTGGTCGTACGACACCTACATGCTGGCACGCTCCACCGGCGGGGCGACGGTGAAGATGGGCGGCGACAGCTGGTATTTTCTCACCGCCGACTATGCGTTCGGCCAGCAACTGCAAAAGGACACCAGCGCGTTCGTGGTCGGCAGCGGCGGCAAGGTGCTTGGTGCCAGCCCCTATCCGTTCCCCGGAACCACTGATTTTTCCTCGTTCCTTCTCAGCGCGCAGGCATCGCGGGCGAAGGTGCTCGGGCTCGCCAACGCCGGCACCGACACGATCAACTCGATCAAGCAGGCGGCCGAGTTCGGGCTGACCAAGACGATGCAGATCGCGGCCCTGCTGATGGTGATCAACGACGTGCACGCGATCGGGCAGGAGACCGCGCAGGGGCTGATCATGACCGAGAGCTTCTACTGGGACCTCAACGAGCGCACCCGCGCCTGGACCCGCCGGGTGGTGGCGCTGTCGCCCACCAACTGGCCCAACATGTGCCATGCCGGGGTTTATTCCTCGTGCCTGCATTACCTGAAAACGGTGGCGCAGATGGGCGCGGCGGAGGCGCAGGCATCCGGCGCGGCGACGGTGGCGCGGATGAAATCCATGCCCACGGAAGATGATTGTTTCGGCGCCGGCAGCATCCGTGCCGACGGGCGCACCCTGTTTCCCGCCTATCTGTTCGAGGTGAAGAAGCCCTCGGAAAGCAAGAGCGAGTGGGACCTCTACAAATTGCAGGCAACCACGCCCGCCGACGAGGCCTGGCGGCCGCTGGCGCAGGGCGGATGCCCGCTGATCAAGGCCTGAGCCGACCATGTTCATGATTTTCGGCATTCCAGGACCGCTGCTGTTCGGCCAGTTGCTGCTGGGGCTGATCAACGGCGCGTTCTATGCGCTGCTGTCGCTCGGGCTGGCGGTGATTTTCGGGCTTTTGAACATCGTGAATTTCGCCCACGGCGCGCTGTTCATGATGGGCGCGTTCTGTGCCTGGATGCTGCTGGAATATCTCGGCATCGGCTATTGGTGGTCGTTGCTGCTCG
Organism: Acetobacteraceae bacterium; assembly: GCA_027323595.1. GTDB lineage: Bacteria > Pseudomonadota > Alphaproteobacteria > Acetobacterales > Acetobacteraceae > CAIVDX01. The sequence continues at coordinate 14,141 of DAHWBL010000284.1, forward strand.
CGCCGATCATCATCGGGGCGTTCGGCATCCTGCTGGAAAAGACGCTGATCAGCCGGCTCTACAAGCTCGATCATCTCTATGGCCTGCTGCTGACCTTCGGGCTGGCGATGGTGATCGAGGGGTTGTTTCGCAACCAGTATGGCAGCTCCGGCCTGCCGTATCGCATTCCGCCATCGTTGCAGGGCGCGACCGATCTGGGCTTCATGTTCATGCCGAATTACCGCGGCTGGGTGGTGGTGGCCGCGGCGATCGTGTGCTTCACCACCTGGGCGCTGATCGAACGCACGAGGCTCGGCGCGTTGCTGCGCGCGGCGACCGAGAACGCGCCGCTGGTGCAGTCCTTCGGCGTCAATGTGCCGCGCATGGTCACGCTCACCTATGGCGCGGGGGTGGGGCTGGCCGCCTTCGCCGGGGTGCTGGCGGCGCCGATCTATTCGGTCAACCCGAACATGGGCTCGAACTTCATCATCGTGGTGTTCGCCGTGGTCGTCATCGGCGGCATGGGCTCGATCCTGGGGTCGATCGTCACCGGCTTTGGTCTGGGTGTGGTCGAGGGGCTGACCAAGGTGTTCTATCCGCAGGCATCCTCCACCGTGATCTTCGTGGTGATGGCGATCGTGTTGCTGATCCGGCCTGCCGGGCTGTTCGGGCGGATATGAACATGTTCGGCTTTTCGCGTTCGCAGTCCATCGGTTTCGTGATCATGCTGGCGCTGATCGCGACCAGCCCGTTCGTGTTGTATCCGGTGTTTCTGATGAAGGTGCTGTGCGTGGCGCTGTTCGCCTGTGCCTTCAATCTGTTGATCGGCTATGTCGGGCTGATGAGCTTCGGCCACGCCGCGTTCTATGGCATGGGCGGCTACCTCACGGCGCACGCCGCCAAGGAGTGGGGGCTCACCCCGGAATTGTCGATCCTGGTCGGCGGTGCCGTTGGCGCGGTGCTGGGCCTGCTGTTCGCATGGCTCGCGATCCGGCGGCAGGGTCTGTATTTCGCCATGATCACGCTGGCCCTCGCGCAGATGGTGTATTTCTTCTGCCTCGAAGCGCCGTTCACCGGTGGCGAGAACGGCATCCAGCAGGTGCCGCGCGGCAATCTGTTCGGCATCATTCCGCTCGGGTCGGACATGAACATGTACTGGACGGTCGCGGGCATCTTCATCATCGGCTTCCTGCTGCTGCACCGGGTGGTCTATTCGCCGTTCGGCCAGGTTCTGAAGGCGATCCGCGAAAATGAGCCGCGCGCCATTTCGCTTGGCTACCGCACCGACGATTACAAACAGATCGCTTTCGTGCTGTCCGCCACATTGGCCGGCATCGCCGGCGGCACCAAGGCGCTGGTGTTCGGCATCGCCACTTTGACCGATGTGAATTTCACCACCTCGGGCGATGTGGTATTGATCACGCTGCTGGGTGGCCTGGGCACGATTTTCGGCCCCGTGGTGGGCGCGCTGGTCGTGGTGTCGATGGAGAACTACCTGGCGCAGTTCGGCTCGTGGGTCACGGTCACCCAAGGGGCGATCTTCGTGGTCTGCGTGCTGCTGTTCCGCCGTGGCGTGATCGGCGAACTCGGTGGGCTGCTCAAGCTGTCCTTGTGATTCACCACGAACGGGGTGCTGCGATGAAGGTTCCCAAACTGCGCTTCAGCCATATGGGCTTTTCGGCGCACGACCTCACCCGCATGGAACAGTTCTACACGACCATGCTCGGCTTCTTCGTCACCGACCGTGGCAGCCTGCCCGGGCCGGACGGAATCCCGGTGCCGCTGGTGTTTCTCAGCCGCGATCCCGACGAGCATCATCAGATTGTGCTCGCCGGCAACCGCCCCGCGCAGCTGCACCACAACACCATCAACCAGATCAGCCTGCGCACCGACAATCTGACCACGCTGCTGGAGATTTTTCGCAATTTCCGCGATGCCGGCGTGGATGACATGCACCCGATCACGCATGGCAACGCGATCTCGCTGTATTGCCGCGATCCGGAAGGCAACCGGCTGGAAATCTACATCGACACCGATTTCTACGTCGATCAGCCGATGCGGGTGGCGCTCGATTTCGAGCAGCCGGAGGCGGCGATCCTGGCGGATGTGGAAAAGCACGCGCGCACCCTGTCGGGGTTCCGCCCGCGCGCGCAGTGGCGTGCCGAGATGGTGCGGCTGATGGGCGCCTGATACGCGCCGATCAGCGCACCGTGCCGTGGCAATGCTTGTATTTGCGCCCCGAGCCGCAGGGGCAGGGCGCGTTGCGCGCGGTGGCCGCCCAGGTTGACGGATCATCGACATCGACAGCGAGGTTGGCGCGCGAGGCGGTGGCCATCCGCGCGCTGACCGGGGCGGCCTGCGCCAGCGCCAGGCTGCCGTCGGTGGCGCCGTACGGATCGGGATGCTGCTCGATGGTGATCGGCTCGGGGGCCGGTGCGGGCACCTGTTCGGCGAGCTCGATGCGCGTCAGCGCGGCGGTCACGCGCTCCTTGAGGTCGTCCAGCATGGCGTTGAACAGCGAGAACGCCTCGGACTTGTATTCATTGAGCGGATCGCGCTGCCCGTAGGCGCGCAGGCCGATCCCCTGACGCAGATGGTCGAGCGTCAGCAGATGTTCCTTCCACACCGCATCGAGAATTTGCAGCAGCAGCGCCTTCTCGAAATAGCGCATCAGCTCGGGTCCGAAATTCGCCGCCTTGGCGGCCATCGCGCGGTCCGACGCATCGAGCACGCGCGCGCGGATGTCGGCCTCATCCACGCCTTCCTCGCGCGCCCACTCCACCACCGGCAGATCAAGGTTGAGCACGCGCTTGAGATCCTCGGCGAGCGGCTCGGTTTCCCATTGCTCGGCATAGGCTTTTTCGGGAATGCGGCGGGTGATCAAATTGGCGATCACCTCGTGGCGCATCTCCTCGATGATCTCGGCGACGTCGTTGGCGCGCATGAATTCCTTGCGCTGCGCATAGACCTCGCGGCGCTGGTCGTTCATCACGTCGTCGTATTTCAGCAGATTCTTGCGGGTGTCGAAATTGCGCGCCTCGACCTTTTTCTGCGCCTTTTCGAGCGCCTTGTTGATCCAGGGATGCACGATCGCCTCGCCTTCCTTCAGGCCGAGGCGTTGCAGCATGCCGCCCATCCGTTCCGAGCCGAAGATGCGCATCAGATCATCTTCCAGCGACAGGAAGAAGCGCGAGGCGCCGGGGTCGCCCTGGCGGCCGGAACGGCCGCGCAACTGGTTGTCGATGCGCCGGCTCTCGTGGCGCTCGGTGCCGATCACATACAGCCCGCCGGCCTCGCGCACCTTCTGGTGCGCGATCTCGACCTCGGCGCGGATTTCGGCCTCGCGCGCCGCGCGCGCGGCCTCGTCCTCGATGGAGGCCAGCTCCTGCTTGAGCCGCATCTCCAGATTGCCGCCCAGCTTGATGTCGGTGCCCCGCCCGGCCATGTTGGTGGCGATGGTGATGCGCCCCGGCGCGCCCGCCTGGGCCACGATCTCGGCTTCCTGCTCGTGGAAGCGCGCGTTCAGGACCGCGTGCGGAACCTTCTTTTTCTTCAGGATATCGCTCAGTATTTCGCTTTTCTCGATGCTGGTGGTGCCGACCAGCACCGGCTGGCCATGGTCGCGCGCCTCGATGATCAGCTTCGACAGTGCCTCGTATTTCTCCGCCGCGTTGCGATAGACCTCGTCGTCGCTGTCCTTGCGGATCACCGCCACGTTGGTCGGAATCTCGACCACTTCGAGGCGGTAGATTTCGGCGAACTCGTCGGCCTCGGTCGCCGCGGTGCCGGTCATGCCCGACAGTTTCGGATAGAGGCGGAAATAATTCTGGAAGGTGATCGAGGCCAGCGTCTGGTTTTCCTGCTGGATGGTCACGCCTTCCTTGGCCTCCAGCGCCTGGTGCAGCCCTTCCGAATAGCGGCGGCCCTCCATCATGCGGCCGGTGAACTCGTCGATGATCACGATCTTGTCGTTGCGCACGATGTAATCGACATCGCGGGCGAACAGCGTGTGCGCGCGCAGCGATTGCTGGACGTGATGGACCACGGTGAGGTTGGTCAGATCATACAGATTGCCGGTCTGCATCAGCCCGGCCTCGCCCAGCATGGTCTCCACCGTCTCGCTGCCGGGCTCGGTCAGCGACACGTTCTTGAATTTCTCGTCCTTGTCGTAGGTGCTTTCGTCCTTCACCAGCTCGCGCACCACCGCGTTGACCGAGCGGTAGAGGTCGGAGCTGTCGTCGGTGGGACCGGAGATGATCAGCGGCGTGCGCGCCTCGTCGATCAGGATCGAATCGACCTCGTCCACGATGGCGTAGAAGAAATCGCGCTGGACCATGTCCTCCAGCCGGTATTTCATGTTGTCGCGCAGATAGTCGAAACCGAATTCGTTGTTGGTGCCATAGGTGATGTCGGCATTGTAGGCGGCCCGGCGCTCGGCGTCGTCGAGCCCATGCACGATCACCCCGGTGGTCAGCCCGAGGAAGCCGTAGAGCTGGCCCATCCATTCGCTGTCGCGGCGGGCGAGATAGTCGTTCACGGTGATGACATGCACGCCCTTGCCGGCGAGCGCGTTCAGATAGACCGGCAGCGTCGCCACCAGGGTCTTGCCCTCACCGGTCTTCATCTCGGCGATCTGGCCGTTATGCAGCACCATGCCGCCGATCAGCTGCACGTCGAAATGACGCATCCCCAGCACCCGGCGCGATGCCTCGCGCACGGTGGCGAACGCATCGACCAGCAGGTCATCAAGGCTCGCCCCGTCGGCCAGGCGGGCGCGGAATTCGTCGGTGCGGGCGGCCAGCGCCGCGTCGCTCAGCGCCTGCATGGCGGGTTCGAGCGCGTTGATCTGCGGGATGCGGCGGCGCAGGACCTTCACAGCGCGGTCGGTGGTGGTGCCGAAGACGGCGCGGGCAAGCTTGGCGAACATGAAACGCTGGCCTTTCCGGGGGCGCGATGGCCGCGCCCCGACAATATGGGGTGACCTGCCAGCAACTGGCGGACCTTATGGGTCAGATAGGACCCGAGGCAGGTCGGGTCAACGCGCGGGCGGCGCGTGGGGTGCCCGCGTTGCCGCCGGGGCTGGCTTGCGGTGGCCGAACGGGCAGGCCATACAGCGATCGTTCCAACCTCAGGTGCTTCAATGGCTCGCTCACTCCGCCTGTTCGCCGCGTTCGTTCTGCCTGGATTGCTCTGCGCGGGTGGCGCGCTCGCCCAGCCTGCCCCGGCGGGCAAATCGGCGACGCCGGCGGCCAAGCCAGCCGTCGCCGCCCCGGCCGGCCCCGCCGCCCAGCCCGCGACGCCGCCCAATCCGCTGCTGGCCAAGGTCGATGGCGTGGAAATCCACATGAGCGACGTCGCCCAGGCCGCCGCCAACGTGCCCGAACTGCGCGACGTGCCGCCGCAGCAGGCCTATCCGATGGTGCTGGAGCGGCTGGTCAGCATGCAGGCGGTGGCCGACGCCGCCCGCCGCGCCGGGCTCGATAAGGACCCTGCGGTCGCCCAGCAGATGCTGCGCGCCACCGACGAGGTGCTGTCCAACGCCCTGCTCGGCAGCAAGGTCGGCCCCACCGTGACCCCCGCGGCGATCGAGGCGGTCTATCAGAAGGACTTCGCCAACAAGGCCGGCGCCGAGGAGGTGCATGCGCGCCACATTCTGGTGCCGACCGAGGAGGAGGCGAAAAAGGTGATCGCCGAGCTGAAGGGCGGCGCCGATTTCGCCAAGCTCGCGGCCAAATACAGCAAGGAGCCGGGCGCGGCCGAGCGCGGCGGCGATCTGGGCTTCTTCACCGCCAATGACATGGTGCCGGAATTCTCCGCCGCCGCCTTCGCCCTCAAGCCCGGCAGCTATTCCACCACCCCGGTCAAGACCCAGTTCGGCTGGCACGTGATCAAGGTGGAGGAGCGCCGCTCCGCCCCGCCCAAGACGCTGGAACAGGCGACCCCGGAAATCCGCCAGGCGCTGATCCGCGAAGGGGTGGACAAGGTGGTGAAGGACAGCCTCGCCGCCGCCAGGATCGAGCGCTTCAACCCCGATGGCTCGGTGGTGCGCCCGATCGATTCGGCCGAACCACCCAAATAACCCGCCGCGACACCCGGCCCGCCGCGACAACCGGAGAGTTGTGATGCCGACCGCCAAGCCGTCCCCCATGGCCGTCCCGTTGCCACCCCTGCCGCCGATCGCGGGCGTGCGAATCGGCGCCTGCGCGGCGGGCATCCGCTATGTCGGGCGCACCGACCTGGTCGCCGCGGAGTTCGCGCCCGGCACCCATGTCGCCGGCGTGTTCACCTCGAACAAATGCCCCGGCGCGCCGGTTGATTGGTGCCGCGCGGCGCTGAAGGGCGGGCGGGCGCGCGCGCTGGTGGTCAATGCCGGCAATGCCAACGTGTTCACCGGCCGCGCCGGCGCGCAGGCGACGCGGGCCACCGCCGATGCCGCCGCCGCGCTTGGCGGCTATCCGGCCAAACAGGTGTTCCTCGCCTCGACCGGGGTGATCGGCGAGGTGCTGGCGCACGACAAAATCACCGCGGCACTGCCCGCCCTGTTCGGCGCGCTCAGCGCCGATGGCTGGGCCGATGCCGCGCACGGCATCATGACCACCGACACCTTCGCCAAGGGCGCCACCCGGCAGGCGCTGATCGGCGAGACCACCGTCACCATCAACGGTATCGCCAAGGGCAGCGGCATGATCGCGCCGGACATGGCGACCATGCTGTGTTTCGTCGCCACCGACGCCAAGATCCCGCAGCCGCTGCTGCAAAAGCTGCTGCGCCGGGCGATCGCGGGCAGCTTCAACCGCATCACCGTCGATTCCGACACCTCGACCTCCGACACCGTGCTGCTGTTCGCCACCGGGGCCGCGAAGCACCGTGCGGTGCCCGCCGATGGCGGCAAGCTGCTGACCGGATTCGCCCGCGCGCTCACCGAATTGCTGCATGAGCTGGCATTGCAGGTGGTGCGCGACGGCGAGGGCGCCAGCAAACTGATCCGCATCGATGTCAGCGGCGCGGTCAGCGGCAAATCCGCGCGGCGCGTGGCGATGTCGATCGCCAATTCGCCGCTGGTGAAAACCGCGATCGCCGGCGAGGACGCCAACTGGGGGCGCATCGCCATGGCGGTCGGCAAGGCCGGCGAAAAGGCGGACCGCGACAAATTGTCGATTTCGATCGGCGGCGTGTGGATGGCGCGCGACGGCGCGGTGGTGGCAGGCTATGACGAGGCGCCGGTGGTGGCGCATATGCGTGGCCATGAGGTCAACATCGCCGTCGATCTCGGACTGGGTCGTGGCCAAGCCAGCGTCTGGAGCTGTGATCTCACCCATGGCTACATCGACATCAACGGCGCCTATCGCAGCTAGCGCGTCGCGGCGGACCGGCGGGCGATGAGCGGCTTCGCCCCGCTCACCACCGAGCGCCTGCGGCTGCGCCCACTGCGCGCGCAGGATGCGCCCACGCTGCACAGCCTGGTCAATGACTGGGAGGTCGCGCGCAATCTCGAACATGTGCCCTTCCCCTATGCGCGCGAGCTGGCCGATGACTGGATCGGCCAGACCGCCCGGCTGCTCGCCGCGGGCAGCGCGATGCATCTGGCGATCACCGGCATCGCCGCGGACCCCGACCAGCTGGTGGGGGTGGTCGGGCTGACCATCGACGCGGCGCGGCGGCAAGGCCGCCTGGGCTACTGGATCGGCCGGCCCTATTGGCGGGCCGGGGTGGCGCGCGAGGCGGTGGGGCGACTGGCGCGCTGGGCGCTGGCCAATTGCGCGATCGACACGCTGGAGGCCAGCGTCGCCGCCGACAATGAAGGCTCGATCGCGGTGCTGCGTCGCACCGGCTTTCGCCAGACCGGCCAGGCGCAGCATCATTTCCTGGCGCGCGGACGCGCCCAGCAGGTGCTGTGTTTTTCCGCCGGCCGCGAGGATCTGCCTGACGACGCGCCGCCCGACGCGCCCACCGAGGCCGGTGGCCGGCTGGTGCTGGTGGCCGCGGTGGCGCTGATCGACGTGGATGGGCGGGTGCTGCTGGCGCGCCGTCCGGAAGGCAAAAAAATGGCCGGGCTGTGGGAGTTCCCCGGCGGCAAGCTGGCACCTGGCGAAACCCCCGAGGCGGCGCTGATCCGCGAGCTGCATGAGGAGCTGGGCATCGATGTTGCGGAGTCCTGCCTTGGCGCCTTTGCCTTCGCCTCGCACGCCTACGCCGATTTTCACCTGCTGATGCCGCTGTACCTGTGCCGGCGCTGGCGCGGCACGCCCACCGGCCGCGAGGGGCAGGAGCTGGCCTGGGTGCGCCCGGCGCGGCTGGCCGATTATGCGATGCCGCCGGCGGATGTGCCGCTGGTGGCGATGCTGCGGGATTATCTTTGATGGAGACGACAATCCAATGGTGAACCCCATCGCCTGCCTGCTGGTGATCGGCAACGAGGTGCTGTCCGGGCGTACCCAGGACGCCAACGTGAAATTCATCGCCACGCGCCTCGGCGAAATCGGCATCGCGCTGCGCGAGGTGCGCATCATTCCCGACGTGGCGGCGACCATCATCGCGACGCTGAACGAATGTCGCGCCAGGTTCGACCATGTGTTCACCACCGGCGGCATCGGCCCGACGCATGACGACATCACCTCCGAATGTGTCGCCGCCGCCTTTGGCGTGCCGTGGGAGCCGCATCCGCAGGCCTGGGAGATGATGCAGCGCGGCTACAAGAGCGGCGAATTCAACGCGGCGCGCCAGCGCATGGCCACCATGCCGCGCGGCGCCAGCCTGATCGCCAACGCGATCTCCATCGCGCCGGGTTTTTCGATCGGCAATGTGCATGTGATGGCCGGGGTGCCGCGCATCATGCAGTCGATGTTCGACAGTCTCGCCCCGACCCTTGCCGGCGGGCCGCCGATCATCTCGCGCGCGGTGCATGCGCTCGCCCTGCTCGAAGGCCGCATCGCCGAGGGGCTCGCCGGGGTGCAGGCGGAATTTCCCGAACTCGATGTCGGCAGCTATCCGTTCTATCGTGTGAGCGGCAATGGCGTGGCCCTCGTCGTCAAGGGCACGGATGTCGCGATGGCGGAAGCAGCGGTCGCGAAAATCACTGATCTGATCGAACAACTCGGGCTCGTGCCAATCCAGGGCGAGCCGCCGGCCGCCTGAAACCGCCCATCAGAACACCAGAGGAAACGACCATGAAAAGCACCATCTTCGCCGCCCGCCTGTCCTGCCTGGTCGCGGCCGCCTGCATGGGCGCCAATGCGCGCGCCGCCGAGCCGCTGCGCGTGGGCACGCCGGAGGTGACCTCGCTCGCCTTCAACATTCTCGACATCGCTGACAAATCCGGGGCTTTCGCCAAGGAGGGCGTCACCATCGAGCGCATGGATTTCGCCGGCAGCGCCAAGCTGCATCCGGCGATGGCCGCCGGCTCGATCGATCTGGCGATGGGCAGCGGATCGGATTTCCTGTTCCTGGCGCGCGGGGTTCCCGAAAAGGCCATCGGCGTCTACCAGAAATTGCCCAACGATCTGGTGCTGGTGGTGCGCGCCGACAGCGACATCACCAGCCTCGCCGGGCTGAAGGGACGCAAGATGGGGGTCGCCGGCCCCGGCGGGCTCACCTTGTGGATCGGCATGTCGGCGGCCCTGAAGCAGGGCTGGGCGACGACCGACATCACCTATGCCTATCTTGGCACCATCGCCAACATCATGGCCGCGCTGGTCTCGAAGAACGTCGATGTCGCCGTCGCCGACACCGGCGCGGGCTATCGCGCCGAGGCCGAGGGCCGCGCGCGGGTGCTGGCGCCCGGCGGCGCGGTGGTGGACCCGTTCATCGCCCATCTGGTGTTCGCCTCGGACGAAGCGATCGCCAAGCGCCCTGACGACATCAAGCATTTCATGAAAGCGCTCTATGCGGCGATCGGCTTTGCCAAGACCCACGAGGCGGAATCGGTGGCGATGACCGCGGCGCATAGCGGCTACACGCCCGAGCTGTCGCGCAAGGTCTATGAGATCATCAGCCCGCAATTCGTGACCGACGGGCATTTCGAGCCCACCGCACTGGCCGCGACGCTGCATTCGCTGGTCGATCTGGGCGTGGTGCCGGCGGCCGAACTGCCGGCTCCCGACAAGCTGATCAACGAATCGTTCCTGCCGTGAGCCTGGCTATCTGGATACGGTGCGCAGAGCGGCGATGATCTGATCGAGTGCCGCGGCGAGGGCGGCGTTCTGCGCCGCCGCCCGCGCCGGGGCGGTGGCCTCGGCCACCGGCGCGGTGCCGGTGCTGGTGCGTTGCAATATCGGCGTGTTGTCGCGATCCAGATCGATCAGCGTCCAGCCGATCACGGCGGTCGCGGAGGTGGCGTCGTCAGACAGGTCGAGCAGCTGGCTTTCGAGCGCGCGGTGCGCATCCAGGCGGCTGCCGGGCGCCACCACGGCGGCGAACAGGCCGGCGGCGGCGAGCCGGGCGCGCAACGCCGCCTCCACCGCCGGCGCGGGCGGTGCCGCCCATTCCTCCCAGTAATCGGTGGCGAGGCTGCCATCGGCGCGGTGTTGGCGCAGTCCGCGCGCTTCCAGCCCCGGTGCCGCCTCGGTCGCGCGCACCAGCAGAACCGGCGCGCCGCGCGGCCCCTGGCGCGGCGGCAGCGACGCATCGCCGAGCGGCCAGAGCCGTTTTTGCTGATAGGGCCGGTCCGGCAGCACCGAACAGCCGGCAAGCCCGGCAACCCCGGTCAGGATCGCGCGTCGCGCCAATCGGTCCATCATCGTGCCTCGCTGGAACGCGGCGGCGGACCGCCAAACAGAAGCTGCCCGGGATCGCGGCGCAATTGTTCGGTGGCGTCGCGCAGATTGGCCGCCGCCGCGCGGGCGTCGCGCAGCACCGGAGCAAGCTCGGTGGTGAGGTCCGCGGTCTGGCCGTCGGTGTGGCGCACCAGCGCCTGCAGGCTCGTGATCAGCGCCGGCAGCCGCGCCGAAGCCTCGGCGAGACGGCTGGTGGCGAGGTCGGCGTTGGCGAGGCTTTTGGCCATGTCGGGGCTGTCGAGCAGATGCTGCAACGACGCCGAGGCCGCGCGCAACTGCGCCACCGCGCCGGCCAGGTCCGCGCGCTGTATCTGCTCGTTGGCGCCGGCCATCGCGGCGGCGCCGGAGGCGAGCATCTGGTGCAGATCGCCTTTGTCGATCTGGGCGCGCAGATCGGTGGTCAGCCCGATGACGCCGTTGACCATCGCCTCGATATCCACCTTCTCCAGCCGCTGGGCGATGATCGCGGCGGCGTCCTGCACCTGGGCGAAGGTGCTCGGCACGGTGGGGATCACGTCCGCCACCGGGGTCCATGGCATGGTGATCGGCGGCGGCGCGCCGGGCACGAAATTCAGCTCGATATAGGCGAGCCCGGTCAGCCCGGCGCTGGCCAGGCGCGCGCGCAGCCCGGCCTGGACCACCTCCTGGGTGGTCGGCGCGCCGATGATCTTGGACACATCGATGCGATAGCGCACATAGACCATCTGGAACTGCGCCCGATCGAACTCGGCTGGCGCCGGCGGCGCGTATTCGGCCGCGGTCAGCCCCAGCTCGGTCACCTCGCCCAGCGTCACGCCGCGATATTTGACCGGCGAGCCGACCGTCAGCCCCTGCACGGATTCGCGGAAATAGCTCTCAATGAGCCGCCCCTGCCGCAGCCGGCCGCCGGCGATGAACAGCACCATCGCCACCAGCAGCACCACCCCCAGAACGATCAGCACGCCCACCCTCAGGTTGGTCGCGCGCGTCGTCATCACGCCGCCTCCCGCCGGAAGAACGCCCGCACGCGCGGATCATCCGAGCCGTCGCGCAGGGCGCGCGGGTCGCCCAGCGCGATGACGCCGTGCGCGCCGCGATCGAGCATGAGGCAGCGATCCGCGATCGCCAGGATCGAGGCGAGCTCATGGGTGACGACCACGAAGGTCGCGCGCAGGATGTCGCGCAGATCAAGGATCAACTGGTCGAGCCCGGCGGAGGTCACCGGGTCGAGCCCGGCCGACGGCTCATCGAGGAACAGCAATGGTGGGTCCAGTGCCAGGGCGCGCGCGATGGCGGCGCGCTTGGCCATGCCGCCGGAAATCTCCGCCGGCAGCAGCTCGGTCGAATCGGCCAGCCCGACCAGCCCGAGCTTGGCGCGGGCCAGCGCCACACGCGCCTCCTCGGGCAGGTCGGTATGCATCTGCAAGGGCAGCATCACGTTCTCCAGCAGGGTCATCGAGCCGAACAGGGCACCGGACTGGAACATCACGCCGATCCGGGTGAGCACGTCGCCGCGGTCGTCACCTGGATACATATCATGTCCGAGCACCCGAACGCTGCCCGCGGTCGGCGGCAGCAGGCCGATGATCTGCTTCATCAGGGTGGACTTGCCGCAGCCCGAGCCACCCAGGATCACGAACACCTCGCCGGCGGTCACGCTGAAGCTGACATGCTCATAGATCAGCCGCGTGCCAAACCCCTCGGTGGAGAAGCTTTGCGCGACATCGCGCACCTCCAGCACCGGGCCATCCAGGGCCATGGTCACCAGCCCAGCAGATAGAACAGGACGGCGAAAACACCGTCCAGCAGCACCATCGCCACGATCCCGCCCACCACCGCGCCGGTCGCCGCCTGGCCCACCGCGCGCGGGCCGTTGCCGGCGGCAAGCCCGCAGCGGCAGCCGATCGCGGCCACCGCGGCGCCGAACATCATCGCCTTGAACAGCCCGCCGAACAGATCGCCCAGCGCCACCGTCTGACGGATCTGGATCGCGATCGCGTCCGGCGAATAGCCCAACGCCTGCATCACCACCGACATCCCCGCGATGCCCGATGCGTCCATCAGCAAGGTGAGCGCGGGCATCACCAGCAGCGCCGCCAGCAGCCGCGGCAGCACCAGCATGGTCATCGGATCGAGCCCGAGCGTGCGGATCGCCGCGATCTCCTCGTTCACCTTCATGGTGCCGATCTCGGCGGCGAAGGCCGAGCCGGTGCGCCCGGCCAGGATCACCGCGGTCAGCAGCGGCCCCAGCTCGCGCAGCAGCGACACCGAGACCAGGTTGGCGACGAAAATCTCCGCGCCGAAGCGTTGCAGCGGCACCGCCGACTGGAACGCCAGGATCAGCCCGATCAGAAACCCGAGCATCAGGATCAGCGGCACCGCGCGCACCCCGGCCTCGTCGGCGGTGCGCAGCAGGTCCGACAGGCGCAGCATCCGCCGCCGCGACGGCGCCATGGCCAGCGCCACCGCCACCTCGCCCAGATAGGCGATGCCGCCGCCGGCCGCGCGCAGCCCGAGCCTGGCCAGCGAGGTGAAGGTCCAGCCCGGAGCCGGTGTGGGCTGCGGGGGCGGTGGCGCGCGGCGCAGCCGGTCGAGCAGGGTGTCGAGCCCGGCTTCCTGCCCGCGCAGCCCGATCGGCCCGCCATGGCGCGCCTCCGCGCCGAGCAGCAGGGTGGCGCCGGCGGTGTCGCACAGCGCGACGCCGGCGAGGTCGGCGACCAGCGCGCCCTCGTGCGGCTCCGCCGCCGCCCGCATCGTCTGCGTCCAGATGCCGGCGATCCCGGCCGCGTCCATCCTGCCGGTAAAGCGCAGGACGGTGGCGCCGTCCTCGGTGCTGACCGACAGGGTTGCGCTCATCCGCGCAACCAGGCCTCGAAGCGGTCGCTCAGCCGTTGCAGATTGTCGCGCCAGAATTGCTCATCCACCGCCAGCGTGCCGGCCAGATGCGCCGGTGTCGCGGTGGACAGCGGCGTGTCGTCGGCGGGTGGTGGCGGGGCGGGTGTCGGCGGGGTGGAAGCCGGCGGGGTGGGTGGCGGCTTGCTCAGCCCGGCATATTGGGTGGCGGCCAGGATGCGCGCCTGCGTCGACGGGTCGGCGGCGGCGGCGAGGAACTTCATCGCCTCGTCTTGCATCGGCGTGCGCGCGCGGATCGCCCAGAAGCGAACGGCGGTGAGCGCGCCGTTCCATTGCACGGCAAGATCGACCGGCGCCGGCGGCGCGGCGCCCGGCGGGGCGGCGGGTGCGGGCGGCGGGATCGGCGGCGGGGCGGC